>JALYMX010000364.1 GCA_030773495.1 Actinomycetota bacterium
CCCCGGCGGTCGCGGGCGCGCCGGGGCGAGGGGGAGCGCCTGCGCGACGAGATCCTGGAGGGCGCGTCCAAGCTGCTGGCCGCCACCGGCGACGCCGACGCCGTGTCCGTCCGCGCCGTGGCCGACGCCGTGGGCGTCACCCCGCCGTCGATCTACCTGCACTTCGCCGACAAGGCCGAGCTGCTCACCGCCGTGTGCGAGCGGCACTTCCGGGCGCTGCACTCCTTCGTGGAGGAGGCGGTGGACGGCACCGACGACCCCGAGGAGCAGCTGCGCCGGCGGGGGCGGGCCTACGTGCGGTTCGGGATCGAGCACCCGGAGGAGTACCGGGTGCTGTTCATGCGCCGGCCGGGGCAGGCCGCGCTGCCGCCCGCCGAGGACGCCCGCGAGGTGTCGGGCTTCGCGGCCCTCGTCGCCAACGTGCAGCGGGCCATGGAGGCCGGCGTCATCGCCGGCGCCGACCCGCTGCTCGTGGCCAGCGGGCTGTGGAGCGTCGTGCACGGCATCACCTCGCTCGCCATCTCCCTTCCCGGGTTCCCGCAGGTGGGTCTGGACGCGCTGGTGGACCACGTGCTCGAGGTCCACTGCCGGGGGTTGCGCCCGCCCCCGCCCCCGGTTCTGTGAAGCCTGACGCCGCCCTGAGCGGGCGTCAGCTTTCGGAGAACGTGGGGGGGCGCACCGTGGCGATGGCCGCCCGGGCCAGGTCGACGGTGCGCTCGATGTCGTCGCGGGTGTGGGCCAGGCTCGGGAACATGGCCTCGTAGGGCCCGGGGGCGAGGGCCACGCCCCGCTCGAGCAGGGCCCGGAAGAACGCCGCGTACAGCCCGTTGGCGCACGAGCGGCGGGCCTCGTCGTAGTCGGTGACCGGGGCGTCGGCGAAGAACAGCCCGACCAGGGGCCCCACCACGGGGACCTGCACGGCGACGCCGGCCTCGCCGAGCGCGGCGACCAGCGACGAGCCGAGCTCGGCGGCCCGGCCGGCCAGCATCGTGTACGCGGCGTCGTCGAGGTGGTCGAGCACCGCCAGGCCCGCCGCCGTGGCCAGCGGGTTCCCCGACAGGGTCCCGGCCTGGTACACCGGGCCCACCGGCGCCAGCACCTCCATCACCTCCCGCCGGCCGGCGAAGGCGGCGAGGGGCAGCCCCCCGCCGATCACCTTGCCGAACACCGACAGGTCGGGACGCACCCCGAACACCCCCTGGGCGCCGGCCGGTCCGAGGCGGAAGCCGGTGATGACCTCGTCGAACACGAGCAGCGCGCCGGCGGCGTCGCACGCCGCCCGCAGGCCCTCGAGGAAGCCGGGCCGGGGCGGGACCACGCCCATGTTGGCCGCCACCGGCTCGACGAGCACGCAGGCCACGTCGTCGCCGATCTCGGGGACGACGTTGTAGGGCACGACGACCGTGTCCGCCACCGCGCCGGGAGGGACGCCGGCCGAGGCGGGGAGGCCGAGGGTGGCCACCCCGCTGCCGCCGGCGGCGAGGAGGGCGTCGCTGTGGCCGTGGTAGCAGCCGGCGAACATCACCACGCGGTGGCGCCCGGTGAACCCCCGGGCCACCCGCACGGCGCTTATGGCCGCCTCCGTGCCGCTCGACACCAGCCGGACCTGGTCGCAGCCCGGCACCCGGCGGGAGATGACCTCGGCCAAGAGCACCTCGCGCTCGGTGGGGGCGCCGTAGCTCGTGCCCTCGCCGGCCGCCGCCCGGACGGCCTCGACCACGGCCGGGTGGGCGTGGCCGAGGATGGACGCCCCGTAGGACTGCACGTAGTCGAGGTAGCGCCGGCCCTCCACGTCCCACACGTGGGCGCCCTCGGCCCTGGCCACGAAGTAGGGCGAGCCCCCCACCGAGCGGAACGAGCGCACCGGCGAGTTGACGCCGCCGGGGATCACCGCGCAGGCCCGGTCGTAGAGCGCCCGGTTCCCGCCCTCGGTCCCGGGGTCAGCCATGCAGCGTCTCGGCCAGCTCCCGGGCCAGGTAGGTGAGCACCACGTCGGCACCCGCCCGCTTGATGGCGCCGACGTGCTCGAGGGCGACGGCCGCCCCGTCGATCCAGCCGCGCTCGGCCGCCGCCTTGAGCATGGAGTACTCGCCGCTCACGTGGTAGGCGGCCACGGGCACGTCGACGGCGGCCCGCACGGCGGCGACGACGTCGAGGTAGGCGAGGGCCGGCTTCACCATCACCATGTCGGCGCCCTCGGCCACGTCCTCGGCCACCTCGGCCAGCGCCTCGCGCCGGTTGCGGGGATCCTGCTGGTGGCTGCGACGGTCCCCCTCGCCGCCGGCGATGGCCACGTCGACGGCGTCGCGGAAGGGACCGTAGAGGGCCGAGGCGTACTTGGCGGCGTAGGCGAGGATGGCCGTCTCGGCGTGGCCCGCCCCGTCGAGAGCGGCGCGGATGGCCGCCACCTGGCCGTCCATCATCCCGCTCGGCGCCACCACGTCGGCGCCCGCCTCGGCCTGGGCCACCGCCACCTTGGCGTACAGCTCGAGGGTGGCGTCGTTGTCGGGCCGGCCGCCGGCGTCGAGCACGCCGCAGTGGCCCGACGACGTGTACTCGTCGAGGCACAGGTCGGCCATGAGCACCACCCGGTCGCCGGCCTCCTGGCGCAGGTCGCGCAGCGCCACCTGGACGACGCCGTCGGGGTCCCATGCGGCGCTGCCGGCCTCGTCCCTGGTGGCCGGCACCCCGAACAGGATGACCCCGGGCACGCCCAGCTCGGCCAGCTCGCGGACCTCCTTCACGAGCGACTCGCGGGTGTGCTGCACCACGCCGGGCATGGACGCGATGGGCTCCGGCTGGTCGATGCCCTCCCGCACGAACAGCGGCGCCACCAGGTCGTCGGCGCCGAGGCGGGTCTCGGCGACCAGGCGGCGCAGGGCGGGCGTGCGGCGCAGGCGACGCAGGCGGCGGGCGGGGAACGGCATCGGTGCTCAGCGTACGGGGCCGAGGGCCTCGATCAGGGCGGCGACCAGCCCGTCGAGGGTGTGCGCGGGCGCCGTGGTGGTCACCCGAAGGCCGGCCCGGCGGGCCGCCTCCGCGGTGACGGGACCGATGCAGGCCACGACGGGCGGGACGCCGGCCGCCCCTGCCGCCGCCACGTAGGCGTCGACCGTCGAGGCCGAGGTGAAGGCGACGGCGTCGGCCCGGGCGGCGGCGGCCAGGGACTCAGGCGACGGGCCCACCGCCTCGGTGCGGTAGGCCTCCACCACGT
>JALYMX010000365.1 GCA_030773495.1 Actinomycetota bacterium
CCGGACCCGGCGACCGGGTCGGCCGGCGCCGGGCGGCCCCAGTCCGACTTCGCCGGGTCAGACCGCCAGGGGCGGGGGCGCCTGGTCGACGCCCTGCGACGGGGGACGGTCCCCTGGGGCCACGTCCCCGCCGCTGCCGGCTGGGAGCACGATCCGGGCCGGGCCCGGCGGGTGGCCGACGCCCTGGTGGCCGACGGCCTGGCCGTCGCCGACGCCGGCGGGCTGCGCCTTCCCTGACCGTCCCTCGCCGCACCGCTCAGGACGGGGGCCTGGTGTGCCGATAGCTCCCCCATGGCCCACGAATGGCTCGATTGCCTGTTGCGCGCCATGGAGGACCTCGACGCCTCGGACCTGCACGTCAAGGTCGGGTCGCCGCCCAGGGCGCGCGTGCACGGGAAGCTGCAGAGGCTCGACGCCGAGGCGGCGCTCACCAACGACGACACCGAGGCGATGGCCGCCGCCATCATGCGCCCCGAGGTGGCCGAGCAGTTCGCCGCCCGCAACGAGGCCGACTTCGCCTACGCCGTGCCGGGCTCCGGGCGCTTCCGCGTCAACGTGTTCCGCCAGCGCGGCACGGTGGCCATGATCTTCCGCCGGGTGCGCACCTCGGCGGCCAGCTTCGACGCCCTCGGGCTGCCCGAGGTGGTGGCCCGCCTGTCCAACGAGCACCGCGGCCTGGTGCTGGTGACCGGGCCCACGGGGTCGGGCAAGACCACGACGTTGGCCGCCATGATCGATCACATCAACCGCACCCGCGAGGTGCACATCGTGACCATCGAGGACCCCATCGAGGTGCTCCACCGCGACGAGCTGGCCGAGATCAACCAGCGGGAGATCGGCTTCGACACCAGGGACTTCGCCTCGGCCATGCGGGCCGCCATGCGCCAGGACCCCGACGTCATCCTGGTGGGGGAGATGCGGGACCAGGAGACGGTGGCCGCCGCCCTCAGCGCGGCGGAGACGGGTCACCTGGTGTTCTCCACGCTCCACACCATCGACGCCACCGAGACGGTGAACCGCATCGTCGACTTCTTCCCGCCCCACCAGCAGAACCAGGTGCGGGTCGCCCTGGCCGGCTCGCTGAAGGGCACCATCTGCCAGCGCCTCGTCCCCACCGCCGACGGCGCCGGCCGCGTCCCCGCCCTCGAGGTGATGGTGGTGAACGGGCGGCTCCAGCAGTGCATCATCGACCCGCAGCGCACCGGCGACATCCACGAGATCGTGGCCGACGGCGAGTACTACGGGATGCAGACGTTCGACCAGGCGCTGGTGCGGCTCTACCAGAGCGGCGCCATCGACCTGCGGGGCGCCATGATGGCGGCCTCCAACCCCCACGACCTCAAGGTCATGCTGCAGCAGAAGGGCCTGGTGGGCACCGGCGCCCGGTAGCCCGCCGTTCTGTGAAAGCTGAGGCCCGCCCAGCAGTTCTCAGCCGTCGGAGAAGGCCGGGGTCGGGCCGCGTAGCATCGCCGGCATCGTCGACCCCGCACCGCTCCCGGCCACGGCGTTCGACGCCGCCCGCTTCCGCCACGTGCTCGGCCACTTCTGCACCGGCGTCGCCGTGATCGCCGCCGTCCACGACGGCGTTCCCGTCGGCTTCACCGCCCAGTCGTTCACGTCGGTGTCCCTGAACCCGCCGCTGGTCGCCGTGTGCCCGGCCCGCACGTCGGGCAGCTGGCCCCGCATCCGGGCCAGCGGGGCGTTCTGCGCCAACGTGCTGGCCGAGGAGCAGGAGGCGTTGGGCCGGGTGTTCGCCACGAGGGGCGCCGACAAGTTCAGGGGCGTGGGGTGGGAGCCGTCGGACGCCACGGGGTCGCCCGTGCTGGCCGACGTGCTTGCGTGGGTCGACTGCCGCGTCGAGGCGGAGCACGAGGCCGGCGACCACGTCATCGCCGTGGCCCGGGTGGTGGGTCTCGGCGTGCGCGACGGCGCCCGCCCGCTGCTGTTCTACCGCGGCGGGTACGGCCGGTTCGACGTGTGAGCGGGGGCGCCCGCGTCGCCGTCGGCGTGGTGCTGCTGGTGGCCGGGGCGGCCAAGCTGCGGCAGCCGGCGTGGCCGGCCACCGCCCGGGCCTTCGGCGCCCCGCCGTGGCTGGTTCCCGCCCTCCCCTGGGTGGAGGTCGTCCTCGGCGCCCTGCTGGTTGCCGGCGTCGGGCTGCCGTGG
>JALYMX010000366.1 GCA_030773495.1 Actinomycetota bacterium
AGGCGGGCTTCTTCTCCGTCGCCGCCCGGTCGCGGCGCCACTGCCGCAGCAGCTCGCCGGCCCGCTCGAGGGCGCCGGCGTGGGCGGGCGGAGGGGCGAGGACCACGCGCCGGCCGTCGAGCATCACCTCGGTTCCCCACGCCACGCTCACCTTGGCGCCCCCCACCTTGACGCGCGCCCCGGTGTCTCGACACGCACCCGTTACCAACACCCGTCGCCTGGCGTCACCCCACGACACCGCGCTCGAGTGCATCCACGACCAGTTGGTGGAGTGCGGAGACGTTGAGGTGATGGTGAACGTTCGCTCGTGGGAAGTCGAGTTACTCCCCAATTTCGACGATTCACCGGGCGAACTCGAGAAGTATTAGCCACAAAGCGGGCTATACTTCACATTTCCCGCTCCGGATCGGAGCCCTCTCCTTGCCGGCGGCGCACACGGCCCCTCCCCGTTTGAGATCGCTTCCTTCGGCGTCGCTCCCTCGATGAACAGGCCGCCACTCGTCCCGCACCGGTTGCGACGGCCGCCGCCGACGAAAGCGACGTTGCGTCCACTTCCGCTGAACGACATCAAGCTGGTCCTTCTCTGCTCGCTGTCTATCCCGTTCTCGGTCTACCTCGCCATCGCCGTCGTCTCGCCGATCACCGTGGGACGTCTCCTCACCGTCGTGGCCACCGCGTACATGGCGACCGGGGTCATGACAAGTGCTGAGGCGCTGTGGGCGCTTCCGAGGCGACGATTCAAGGCGAAATGCGAAGCCGATGATGAGGCGGCGATCCCGGAGGAACTCCCCCTTCTCAGCGCCATCATCCCCGCGTACCTCCCGAACGAGCAGCGGATCATCGTCGAGACGGTTCAGCATTTCCTTCACTCGCTCGCCGTGCCCCCCGATCGGTTCCAGCTGCTGGTCGCGTACAACACGCCGGTCGATCTTCCCGTCGAAGGCGACCTGCACCGCCTCGCCTCTCGTGATCCCCGCCTCCGGTTGTTGCGAGTGGAGGGAAGCCGTACGAAGGCGGAGAACATCAACGCCGCGTTGCCCCACCTCAAGGGCACGTACACCGCGATCTTCGACGCCGACCATCGCCCGGAGCCACTCTGCTTCCGGAAGGCATTGCGTTGGCTCGAGGCGGGATACGACGTCGTGCAGGGACGGTGCGTCATCCGCAACCGACGGCAGAACTGGCTGACCCGCCTGGTCGGCGTCGAGTTCTCCGCCATGTACTCGATCGCCCACCCCGCCCGCTCGCTCGGCCTCGACACGGCCATATTCGCTGGGTCGAACGGCTTCTGGAGAACCGAGGTGCTGCGCGCCTTGGCCATGGACCCTTCGATGATGACCGAGGACATCGACGTCAGCGTCCGAGCGCTCCTCGGAGGCAGGCGCATCCTCCACGACCGAAGCATCCTCTCCACCGAGCTCGCCCCTGAGACCCTCTCGGCCTGGTTCCATCAGAGGCTCCGGTGGGCGCAGGGCTGGCACCAGGTCACGCTGAAGTGGTCTCCGCGCCTGCTGTCCTCACCCTGTCTGAACCGCGGCCAACGCCTCTACTGGATCCTTCTCCTGCCCGTGCGCGAGTTCTTCGCCGCCCTTCTGCCCCAAGCGATGCCGATGCTCATGGCCCTCGTGGTGCTCCAGGTGCGCTTCGGGGGATCCTGGTACTGGGACCCCTACCTCATCGCCACCACCGTCTTGACCTTCTTCAGCGGGGGCCTGGCGACGCTCGCCGCCGCACGGCACCAGCGTCTCGCCGTGACGGACCACTCGTGGCTCGACGCTGTCGCTTACGTCGTCATCAGCCCGGTGGTCACCTGGATCCAGCACACCATCATCGCCGTCGCCTGGCTGCGGGAGTCCCGGGCACAGCGCGAGTGGGTGCCCACTCCGAGGTCACTTCCTCGGGCACCGGTCGTCGACTCGTTGCGCCCCGCCGCTCCCACGAGCGACCGACTGGCCCCGTCGTCGTCCTAGGCGGGAGCGAATGGCCCTGCTGGTACGCGAACAGGGGTGCGGCGTGCCGTCGCCGGCGGCAGACGTCGACGATCGGCGGCCGCCCGGCGACCAAGCCGGCCCACGAGCGTGGACCCGGGCGGGTGTCGCTGCCGTCGCCGCCCTGACCATCCTCGGGCTCGTCCTTCGACTTCACCAACTCTCGTCCCAGAGCCTCTGGCTCGACGAGGGCCTGAGCGCGTGGATCGCCGAGAAGGACCTTCCTGAGACGCTGCGATGGCTGATCCGCGCCGACACCCATCCTCCGCTCTACGTCGGCTCGCTCCATTTCTGGACGGGTGTCAGCGACTCGGTGTTCTGGATCCGGATGTTCTCCGTGACCGCCAGCACGTTGACCATCCCGGTGGTGTGCCTGCTCGGTCGACGTCTGTACGACACCCGCGTCGCCTTGCTCGCCGGTTCGTTCGTCGCCGTCTCGCCGTTCGCCGTGCGATGGGGCCAGAACGCACGTCCGTACGCTCTCCTCGGCCTGCTGGCGATGCTCGCCAACTACGGCTTGGTCCGAACCCTCCAGTCCCCCACGAGGGCCTCACGCGTCCTGTACTTCCTGTCCGTCGCCGCCCTGCTGTACACCCACAACATCGGGGGCTGGATCGTCGCCCTCACCCACGTCATCATCCTCTGGCCACTGCGGCTGTCCGGGAAAGCCGGTGCGACCGCCGGTCTTCGCTGCGTCGTGGGAGGACTTCTCGCCTGGGCGGCCTGGCTTCCGGCACTCGTCAGCCAGGTGCGTGGCGGCGGCGCCCACTGGCTGCGGAACCCGTCGGCGTCGGACATGAGGGAGCTGGTCGTCTCCTTCGTCAGCCAAGGCCTCCCCGCTGCCCCCTCCACCGCCGTGGTCGCCCTCCTGCTGGTCTTGGCCGGCGGGCTGGTCATCCTCGGCCTCCTCGCCAGGCGCGGCCACACCGTCACCATGCTCATCGTGGTCGCCCTGCTCGTCGGCCCCGTGGTCCTCGAGCTCGACGCGGCTGTCATTCAGAGCGTCTTCCTGGATCGGACGCTGATCTCGGTGAGCATCGTGTTCCTTCTGGTCCTTGCCGCTGGTCTGGCCTCACTCACCAGGACGGCGCCGGGCAAGGCCGCCGCCGCGGCCCTCGCCACGCTGATCGTCCTCAGCAACGCGACCAGCCTGCACCAGTACTACGACCTGGGCGATGGCCAGGATGTGAATGAGCGGTGGGATCTGGCGGCGTCCTACGTCGCTGCCCGCCAGAGCACTCCGGGCGACGCCATCCTCTTCAAGGCCAACACGTCGCAGCTTCCGTTCGACTACTACTACCGGCGTACGGCGGCGACCGCCCTGCCCCGCTTCGGCGTGCCGTGTTCGCTCGAAGCGTGCTACCGGCCCGAGGCCCACACCACGGACGACGACAAACTGCGCCTTGGCAAGGAGCTCGAGCCCTACGAGCGGATATGGGTGGTGAAGCGGTGGTGGGGAAACTGGGATTTCTCACTGGACGACGCCCTCGGGGATCGAGCGGCGGCTGTGTTCGAGCGGGCCGACGTGCGCGACGTCGGGGGCGTGGTCGTCGAGCTCTACGTCCACACGGAACGCGGGCCCGGGGCGAGGGCTCCATGACTTCTTCCCGGAACCTCGTCGCGGAACGGCGCGGCGTGGACGCCACGGGCGCAGCCGCGCCGCTCGCGCTGCCTCCTCCAACCGCTGGGCGGTGCCGTCGATGTCCCCGGGATCGGCCAGGAAGCCCTGGAGGATGTTCCACACGCCCGCTTCCGGGTGACCGCCGAACTCCGGGTCCAGCTGATCGGACAGGTCGAAGCGCAACTCGGCGGCCGACACCAGCTCCCTCGCCGCCCGCTCGCTGTCCTCCTCGGGACGGTCCTCGAGGTCCACCTGGTCGTTGGGGGAGATGAAGGCGCCCCGCTTCGGTGGAGGGCGACCGTCGGCGGGCGCAACCGCGCTACCAGGCGGCGCCACCGACGTCGCCGCCGCTGCGCTCGGTGTCGTCGGAACGCACCGCTTACCCGTGGCGGGCCTGCTCGACCACCGCCAGGATCTCGTCGCCGTAGCGGTCGAGCTTGCTCGGGCCGATGCCCTTGATGGCCCCCAGCTCGCGCAACGACCCCGGGAGCGTGGAGGCGATGGCCTCCAGGGTGGCGTCGTGCAGGATCGTGTAGGCGGGCTTCTTCTCCGTCGCCGCCCGGTCGCGGCGCCACTGCCGCAGCAGCTCGCCGGCCCGCTCGAGGGCGCCGGCGTGGGCGGGCGGAGGGGCGAGGACCACGCGCCGGCCGTCGAGCATCAC
>JALYMX010000367.1 GCA_030773495.1 Actinomycetota bacterium
CTTCAAGGAGCCCTCCTCCTGTGGGGATTACCTGCGTCGACAACAGGCATTCTCCCAGGCCAGGAGGGCTCTTTCGCGGAGCTACGACCGGTCGATCACGGGTCCGCGCGAACAATCGAGGCTAGGCTCAGGCCGACGGATCGTTCTCAGGACAGCCGACGACGTCAGCTGATTCTCGTGTCAGGCCAGAACCTAGACGCCACCAGACCGTACAAGGGAACGATCAACCATCGGTGGATCCCTCGGTCGAGCGGCACGGGTTCATACTCCCTGCCGATGATGGCGGTGCCGTCCAACCTCCGAGGGAGGTCGTCGGGCTGGTCGCCGCCTCCGCCGATCCTCAGCTTGGCCCGGTCGGACTGGTCGTACAGCTCGGGGCGAGCGGTGGGGCCGCCCCCGTACACCGAATCCAGGTCGTAGCGCGGGCTCCGGAAGTTCCTCAGCACTTGCGGGTCACCCTCCTGCTGGCTCAACGGCGTGGTGTCGAGGGTGATGTCGTGGTCGAGGAACTGGCCGAGGAACGTGAACCCGGCCGGCACGTCCGGGTTGTCGAGCTCCGGGGCCGCTCCGGTGGTCGCGTCCACCATGCGAGCGGCCATCTCCTCCAGGAGGGCGTCGGGAGGTCGGAACGGCTCCGTGTCTTTGAACATCAGCCCGAAGCGCCCTTCTCGGTACCGGTTGTCGTTGCTCTGCTCGAGCCCGCGGAGGAGCGCGCCGTGTCGGGTGACGAGCCCGCCGCTCGACGCCGTCGCTCCCCCCGCGGTGCTCGTCGGCTGCGAACCTGGAAAGGCGGCGCCGCCGACCGTCCGTCCCGTCGTCCCGCCCCCGTCCGTTCCGACGACTCGTGCCGCGAGTGCCGCCAATGCTGCGACACCGCTCCCCTGCAGCAGCCGCCGTCGCGTGATCCCGCGACGCTCTGCGATGTCGACCATCTGCTCGACGACTCCTTCGTGCTCCGCCGGAACAGCCGCTCGGGTTGGCCACCGGCTCCTACCCCCGACACTCCTGCATGACACGGCCGTTTCGCGCCTGGTCCTCCCACACGACACGTCGCCGCGCCACGGAGCGCGTCGGAACAGCACGACCAGCGCAAGCAGCTACGGGCATTCATATCCCCGCCGCCCCGCGTCCCGATGACGCGAATCGCCGTCGCTAGGCAAGAGGTGCCTTGAACGACATCTGCGGCGAATATCGCGGTTTTGCGCATGTGTCCCAGGAGTCGTGGGAAGGAGAGGCAAACCACACCACCCAGCAGGAGGGGGCTGCGTAGTGCGCACCAACACGACCCGCCGCTATCTACTCGTACTCTCGGTGGTCGCCGGCATCCCGCTTGTCGTCGCCTCGGTGGCGTTTGCGTGCCAGTCGACCGTGACCCTGTACAGCAACCCGAAGACGGTTGCCGTCAATAGCACCGTCAAGGTGACCGGCAACAAGTACAACAGCTCTCCGGCCTTCGGACGGGTCGAGATCCGACTGGACAGGCGGACCGGCCCCGTGCTGGCCTCTGCCACACCGTCCGCGGGCAACTTCTCAACGGACGTGAAGATCCCCGCCGGAACAGCCGCCGGGTACCACGTCCTCATCGCCACTCAATACAACAAGGAGACGGGCGTCCCGTGCACCGGGTGCCCGGGGCGGGTGACCATCAACGTCACGCCGGCGACCAGCACCGCCGGGGCCATCGGGTTGCCCTTCCCAGGTGACGACATCGCCGTTCCGATTCCGCCGCTTGCCGTCCTCGGGTTCGGCTTCGCCGCCCTGGTCGCCCTGGCGGTCGCTGGCCGGCAGTACCGCTCGCGCCGGACGAAGTCAGCGGCGAAGCCGGCGGCCTAAGCCAGCAGCTTTCCACTCACGAACCTCTCAGCCCTCGCGACAGCGCAACGACGAAGAGCGGACACGAGCAATGAGCAAGGGAGTTCCCGTGAACCTCAAGAGATTCTCGACCTCGAAGACCCTGCGGCTGACGACCCTCGTCGCTCTCGTCGCCGGTCTCGGGTTCTCGCAGACCACGGCCGGCAGCGCCCCGAGCGTGCTGCGCACGGGCGACAACTACCGCCTCGGCGCCGAGGAGGTCCCGTTCCGGGTGAAGACGGCGCCGGGCCTGGCGGTGAACCCCGCCAACCCGAACCACGTGGTGGCCACCATGTTCGACCTGGCCACCGAGGAGTGCCAGTACGCCGCCTCCGACGACGGCGGCGCCACCTGGGACGGTCCCAAGAACCTGGTGGCACCCGAGGGCTTCTACCAGGAGGGCCAGGCGCCGTGCACGGTGCTCGGCCACGGGGCCAACGCCATGGACGCCGGCGTGGCGTTCGGCAACAACGGCGTGTACGTGACGTGGGCCACCGACGCCAAGACGGCCAACGACAGCCAGTCGGTGCTGATCTCGCGCTCCACCAACGGCGGGCACAGCTTCCCAGTGGGCACCGTGGTGATGAGGGGCGCCAACCCCTTCCCCGCCTACCGGTACCCCAAGCTGCTGGTCATCCCCGGCGGTGGTGACAACGGGGCGGACAAGGTCATCCTCAGCGCCGACAACACCCGGATGAGCGAGATCACCCACGCCAACGTGGGCAACGCCGAAGTGGCGGTGTCCAACGACAACGGCGCCACGTGGTCCGACCCCATCCAGGTCAACCGCCAGATCGACACCCGCACCACCCTCACCAACCCCGACGGCACCACGTCGCCCAACCCGGGCTACGAACCCTACGGCGCCGCCGAGTCCACCAAGCCCGTGGCGCTGGGCAACGACGTCTACATGGCCTGGCGGACCACCACCAAGCAGGTGCTGAACCCGGCGACGGGTGTCACCGCGCCGCTGCCCATCACCAACCCCGAGTTCCCCAAGGGCAAGCTGCGCATCGCCAAGTCGACCGACGGTGGGTCCACCTGGGCCCAAAGCGACGTCTTCGACGTGGAGGGCTACGTCTACACCGGCCCGGGCGGCATCGCCCCCTACGGCGGCGGCCCCGGCACCACCCAGACGTCGCGGTTCAACGGCTCGTCGTTCCCCGGTCTGGCCGCCGGCAACGGCAACGTCTACCTGACGTGGGCCCAGCACACCGGTTGGTACAACAACTCGGGCACCGCGGTGGCCCAGGACCACTTCCAGACCCAGAACTCGGCGGTGTGGTTCGCCAGGTCCTCGAACCCCACGGACCCCGCCAGCTGGTCGGCGCCGCTGGAGGTCAACGCCTCGCCCATCAACCCGGCCAGCCAGCAGTTCAGCCCCAAGAAGGGCGAGGACCCGAGGACGGCCAACCAGACCACCACCATCAACGCCAAGAAGGCGGACGGCTCGGTGGTCGACGACCCCATCGAGAACCACCAGAACGACACCCAGACGCGCCACCCCAACATCTCGGTGGCCCCCGACGGGCGCATCGACTTGGTGTGGCACGACCGGCGCCACGCCTACAAGGGCTGCAGCCAAACCCACGTGGCCTGCAACGACATGCGCCTCGGTGACACCTACTACTCGTACTCCACCAACGGCGGCGCCACCTGGTCGCCCAACCGGCGCATCACCGACCGCTCCATCAACAACGACGTCGGCTACGACTACAAGTTCAGCACCTACTGGGACTACGGCCCGGTGTCGGTGCCCGTCGGCAACTCCGGTGTGCTGTTCGCCTGGATGGACTCCCGGGAGGGCAACTACGACACCGACGCCCAGGACATCTACCTGGCCAAGCTCAATCTCAACGACGCCGGCAACCCGACCGTGAAGTCGCTGGGCTCGGGCCAGGCGGGCGTGCTGTCCGCGGCGTTGTCCAAGGCCGCCAACCCGGGCGGGAGCGAGGGCCGGCTGGCCGGCACGTTCTCCAGCCAGAACGCCACCTCCGTCACCATCGCCAAGGCCGGTGACCAGGCGGGCATGCTGGCCGGCGGCGTGCTGGCCCGGGCCAACGGCGGCCCGCTGCTGCTGGCTGCGACGGGCGGCCTGCTCCCCGAGACCAAGGCCGAGATCACCCGCATGGGCCCGCTCAACGCCTACCTGATCGGTGACACCAAGGCGCTGTCCAAGCAGGTGGAGAACGACCTCGCCGCCCTCGGCGTGCCGATCAAGCAGCGCATCACCGGCACCGGCGCCACGCTGAGCAAGAACGTGGCCGCCGCCATCGACCGGCGCACCTCCACGGCCAAGACGGCGGGCCTGCCGGCCTTCGACGCCGCGGTGATCACCACGGCCACCGGTCCCGACGCGGTGGCGGCGTCCACCCTGGCGGCCAACCGGCGCCTGCCGGTGCTGTTCGTGGACAAGACCGCCGTGCCGGCCGACACCGCCAGCGCCCTGTCCAGCCTCAACATCAACAAGACGCTGGTGATCGGCGGCCCCGACGTCGTCAACGACTCGGTGCTGGCCTCGCTGCCCAACCCGACCCGCCTGGGCGGGGCCAACCAGTACGAGACCTCCAAGGCCGTGCTCCAGGCCTCGGTCAACGACTGGAAGCTGCCCACCAACAACGTGTTCGTGGCCAACGGCACCAACCCCCAGCACGGCGCTCTGCTGGGCTCGGGCTCCGGGCGCATCGGCGGCCTCATGCTGCTCACGCCCAACGGCACCGCCGACGAGGCCAAGGCCGTCCTCGACAGCCTGGGCCTGACCATCCGGGTCGACCGCATCCTCACCTCGACCCTCACCCAGTAGCAGCGAACCGGCTATAACCACGCGGTACGGAAGGCACTCGCAAAGACCTCCTGTCTGAGGCAGGGGGTCTTTGCGGGACCGGGCGGCAGTGTTCGCGGCAACCGGAAAAGAGCGGGCGGCTGACTCATGGTGGTCGGCGTGTCATTCACGAATCGGAGGTCGAATGAAGCGAATCCCGGTGGTGCTGGTCGTCGCCATCGCTCTCCTGGTCGGTGGGTGCGGGGACGACGAGGAGGAACCGGTGGCGACGGGCACGGCTCCCGAGCGTGCGGCCGAGGAGGCGTCGGAGCCACCCGTTCAGCTGCAGGGCCAGGTGAATGAGCGAGGGCAGGGCCAGCTCTTCGACGACACGCTCGCCGTCGAGTTGGGCAACTTCTACTTCGAGCCCACCTACGTTCAGGCCGCCCAAGCTGCCGTGGCGACCGTGAACCTGAAGAACGAGAGCGACGCCAGCCACACCTTCACCATCGAGAGTCTGCAGATCGACCAGGAGGTGCGGCCCGGGGAATCGAAGGACGTCCAGGTGCAGCTACCGACCACGGGCGACGTGGAGTTCTTCTGTCGCTTCCACAAGGACCAGGGCATGCGAGGCGTCTTCTACTTCCAGGCCTCGGGGTAGCTGAGCCGACCGGCGGACGCAGCCACCGCCCAAGCCCGGCCGACTCCCGCAGCGTCCCCGGCAAGGAGGGCGACAACTCGATGTCCAGCAACGACCCCGTCGACTCCGAGGCCGTGGCCGACGAGGCGCCGCTCGACGCCCCGCCCGCCGCGGAGGAGCAGCAGCCCCCGACGAGCGAGGAGGACGACGGCGGCGGCCCCCGGTGAGCGACGGCGACCTCAGGTGGCCGGCGCCGTCAGGGGCACGTCGCGACGGGCGGGCAGCGGGGCCTGCGCCGGAGCGAGGCGAGCTGCGCCGTCCCTGACCTCCCATCCCGCCACCCGACGCTCCCCCGGTCGCCGCCGGCCCACCCCGTCCACGTGCCACCACTCGGCTCGCACTCGCTCCACGTCCACGTCCACCACGACGTACCCGTGGCCGTCGAGCTCGAAGAAGCGCTGATGGGAGTTGTGGCGAGCCACCATCCGGTGCAGCACAGCGCGGGCCCCTGGGAGCGGAGGCGCCACCGTTCGGACGAACGAGGGAGCCGTCACGCTGGGGATGACGAACTCCACGCCGACCACGCCCTCGCCGTTCTCGGGCTGCAGCGTGAGCTCGCCGGCCCATCAGGAGTGGAGGTCGCCGGTGAGCACGACGAGGTTGTCGATCCCCTCCTCGGCCAGGAACGCGAACAGCGAGGCGCGCTCTTCGGAGTAGCCGTCCCACTGGCCCCCGTTCACGCCCACGCCGCCGGCAATGAGCCCGCCCGCCAGGCGACGCAGCGGCGCGGGCACCTGGAGGACCCGCAGCGGCGCCATCATCACCTGGTTGCCGACGAGCCGCCAACGTGCCGTCGCCGACCGCAGCTCGGCGCGCAGCCACTCCCGCTGCGCGGTTCCGAGCAGCGACCGCCGGCGCTCGTCCACGGTGACCACGGCCCGCTCGCCCCGTTGCGGCGGCCGGTCCCGCCCGGCGAGGCGGGTATCGAGCATCACCATTTGCACCAGGTCGCCGAAGGCGAGGCCGCGCCAGATGCGCTGCGGATCGGTGGGGTCCGGGAGTCGCAGCGGGACCCATTCGAGGTAGGCGCGCACGGCTGCCGCCCGCCGGCCGTCCCATTCGCCGTCAGCGGCGCGGTCGTGGTCGGCGGCGCCGTCGTGCCAGGCGTTCCCCGCGATCTCGTGGTCGTCCCAAACCGCCACCAATGGGTGCTGCTGGTGCAGGCGCCGCAGGTCCGGGTCGCCGCGGTACTGCCCATGGCGCTCGACCCGAAGGAAGAGGTCGCGCTACTCCACGAGCACTACAAGGACTCGTTCGCCCACGTCCTCGTGCGGGAGCAGCGCCGGGACCGGCTGTTCGTAATCCTGGTCCTGATGTTCGCTCTGCTCACACTCCAAGTGCAGTACCCGGCGACCGTCGGCGACGCCCTCGGAACTGTGAAAGTCCTCGGTGTCGACGTCACCGTCAAGAACCTCCCGCTGCCCGCGCTCCTCGACGTCACGTGGTTGCTGACACTCCTGGTCGGTCTGAAGTACTGCCAGACGGCTCTCGCGGTCGAGAGGCAGTATCCATACCTTCACCAGCTCGAAGAGGCGATCGCGGGACGGCTCAGCAACGCCGAGCTGTTCTGCCGAGAAGGCAAGGCCTATCTCCGTGCGTACCCATCGGTTCTGAACTGGGCGTGGTTCTGCTACGTCGTGTTGTTCCCCTTGGCTGTCCTTGCTGGGACAAGCCTGCTCATGGTGACGGCTGTGGCGAGACCTGGACGACTACGGCGGCTGGCACAAGCTTTTCTGTACGGTCATGGCCGCAGCGCTGATCGTGTCCTTCGCTCTATACCAAGTGATTCCGAGGCTTGGTCGTGCCGTCGAGTGGTTCCGCGAGCGCGGCGCTAGCGAGGCAGACGACTGACGCGCTGAATGTCAACGTTGTGTATGCACAACAGGCGGCGGTAGAATAAGGCCAAAGGAGCCTCAACATGCCGCCGACCAGCAAGTCCGAACAACTTGGCGCCCTCATCCGCGACCGCCGTCAAGAGCGGCTCTTCGCGTTGAAGTGGGGAGCGTGATCCCGGTGGCGGCGAGCTGAGGGTCCGCCATAAACGTCAGGGGTCCCGCCATCGTTGCGGCTGTTCGAAGGCTGCGACGACGAGGAGACCCCTGACGATGGATGACGGTACTGGCCTGGCCGAGGCCTTGTTGGGACTGGCGGGGTTCCGCGTGCTCACCGTTGTCGAGGACGTCCTCGAGGTGGTCATTGACGTTGAGACGATCGCCGACTTCGTGGGCTGCGGAGCGTGCGGCCGACGGGCCGAAGCCCAGGACCGAATGGCGGTCGACATCCGCGACCTGGCGTGCTTCGGGCGCCCGGCGCGGCTGGTGTGGCGCAAGCGCCGGTGGCGCTGCGTCGACGCCGACTGTGACGCCAAGACGTGGACCGAGACGTCACCTTCGGTGTCGGCGCGAACGGTTCTGACCCGCCGCGCCGGGATCGAGGCGTGCCGACAGGTGGGCATGAACGCTCGTCCCGTCGCCGGGCTCGCCCGGGAGCTCGGGGTGAGCTGGTCGACGGTGATGGACGCCGTCGAAGAGCACGGCCGGCCCCTCGTCGAGGACCCGGAGCGGGTCGGCCCGGTCACGACGCTGGGGGTGGACGAGACGTCGTTCCTGGCCGCCAACCCGAGGCACTCCACGATCTACGTGACGGGGCTGGTCGATCTCACCGCCCACAAGATGATCGACATGGTCGAGGGGAACCGGGCGGTTGACCTGCGGCGATGGTGCGCCGAGCAGGACCCGGCGTGGCTCGCCGCCATCACCACGGTGGCCACCGATCTGGCCGAGTCCTACGCGCCGGCCTCGACCCGCACCTCTCGCACGCGCAGGGGGTCGCCGATCCGTTCCACGTGGTGCGGGTCGCGAACCGATGCGTCGACCGGATCCGCCGCCGCGTCCAGAACGACACCCTCGGCCACCGCGGCCGCCGCGAGGACCCGCTCTACAAGATCCGCAAGCTGTTGCTCGCCGGCGGGGAACGCCTCAACGACCGGGGCGGCGACCGCATGTTGTTGGGCCTGCGGGTCGGAGACCCTCACGACGAGCTCCTCGGCGGGTGGCTGGCAAAGGAGTCGGTCCGCGACATCTACCTCACCGACGATCCCGAAGAAGCGGCGGTGCTGATCGACAAGGCGATCGCTGGGTGCGCGGCCGATGACGTGGAGGAGATCCGCTCGCTCGGCAAGACCCTGGCGTCATGGCGCACCGAGATCCTCGCCCGCCACGAGACGAACGCCAGCAACGGCCCGACGGAGGGCCTCAACCTCTTGGTGAAGAAGGTCAAGCGGTGCGCCCACGGCTTCCGCAGCTTCGAGAACTACCGGCTCCGCGTGCTTCTCCATACCGGCGGCGTCACCTGGCCAACACCGGCCAGCCCGCCCCGCATCAGAACCCGCTCTCCCCACTCAGACGCGTAGAGCCCCAAGAGCGAGAGATTTCGCTGCGCCAGCTTGTCGACCTGGCGGCCGAGCGTCTGCCGTCGGACGTCAGCTTCGACCAGGCGTACCTCCATCGCCTCGAAGCTGGCACGTACCGCAAGCCTCACCCCGCCATCCTCAAGGCTCTGAGCGAAGTGCTGAGTCTCAAGCTCGCCGACCTGTACGCCCTCGCCGACTACCCCCTCGCCAAGGGCGCTCCCAACGTGGACGTCTACCTCCGCACCGCAACCGACCTGCCGGCCGAGGCCGTCGCCAAGGTCGAGCAGTACATCGAGCGGCTGCGCCGTGAGTACGGCGTCGAACCGAAGCAGAAGCGAGGCCAGTCGTGAAGCGGGTGGTACGCGAGCTGCGCGACCTCGTGCCGCTACGCCCACTGACGCAGGCCGAAGAGCTGCGCATCGCAGAGAACCAGGCGAACCGCCTGCTGTCCCTCGCCGAACTGAACGGACCACCGTTCCCGGAGGAGGTCATCAGGCGAACTGCCTCGGACTCAGGTCGTGAGGTTGTCGGACATCCCCGTGTCCGGCTCGGCGCACTGGTCGAAGGGTCGCTGGGTCATCGCCTTGAACAGCAGTGAGGCCAGCACCCGTCAGCGCTTCTCGCTCGCCCACGAGTTCAAGCACGTCCTCGACAACCCGTTCATCGGCTTCCTATATCCGAAGCAGCAGGCCTGGACGCCGGCCGATCGCGCCGAGCGTGTCTGCGACTACTTCGCTGCCTGCCTGCTGATGCCCAAGGTCTGGGTTCGCCGCGCCTGGACCGATGGCGTCCAAGACCTGCGCGGTCTCTCCCGGCGCTTCAACGTCTCGCAATCAGCGATGAACGTGAGGACGAGGCTACGTCTGGCCCACAGGCGCGCCTGAAGTGCAGGCACGCGCTATCGCACGCAGGCTGCCGGTCGCGCGACGACTTCCCGGAGTGACCGCCCTGGTGGAGGGCCGGGAGCGTGCGCGAGCGGCTGCTGCCGCCCGGCATGCCGTCACTGCGATGAGTTCAACCAACCGAGCGGATGGCGGGAATGGCGGCCGCGAGATGCAACGCAAGATAGGCAGGCGGGTGCTCAGGGCCGGCCAGATCATCAAGATCGTCGGGTTTAGTGGTGACTTTCGCATCCGGCACTTCGATGGTGAGGAGGTCGCCGTCTACGGCGGTCCCCCGGGCTACGAGATGCACCGGAGCTTTTTCGTCGACCGGATCGGCCGCCGCCCTCGCAAGACCGCCGAGCACTGTTCCGATGCGCAAGCCCGGTGATCGCCCGCCACACCGCCGAGTGCTCCCGGTGTGCAGCGAGGCCACTCCGCGGCGCAGCTTCCGTTCGGGCCACCGCCTGGCCGGTACACGAGCATCCGGGATGTCGACACCCGGCTACAGGAGGAGGTCCTCGTGGGAGTACGCGAACAGGCGTTGGCCCGGCTGGCCGAGCGCCAGACCGAGGAGCGAGCCATGGTCCGGGCGATGACCAAGCGGCTGGACGCTGCGCAAGCTGTCAGCGAGTCGGCGCGGGAGGCGCTAGCAGAGGCGCAGGCCGCCCGGGCGGCCGTGCTCGTCGAGTGGGGTGGGCACCCCGGCTGGACGGCGGCGTCGATTGCCGAGCACGCCGGCCTCCCTCTCACCGAGGTCACCGCTGCCATCAGGGCGGCTCGGAGGCCGCCCCGATCGCGACCGTCCTCGAGGCGCGCCGCGAGCGACAGGCGGCGCGGCCACGGCACTGACGGCATCGACGGCACGTCAGCATGAAGGGCTACGCCCTCGCGCCGCAGAGTGTGGCCAGCACGCCGTACTCCCCACCCCAGATGATCGTCGTCGCCCGGGGGACCAGATGATCTCGTGGCCGAGGAGCGGTGGCGCGAATGCTGATCGATGTGTGGGCAAGTCGCCGGTCCACGCCTCGGACGCGCGACGTTCACCGGCGACTCGGGGGCCCGAGAGGAGGCGCTCCCGGCGGGGCTACCGCCCGCCCGGTGCGCACGTCCTAAGCCGCGAGGAGGCCCTGGGCGGCGAGCCCCGAGGTCAACCGGCGGTGGGCCCACCCGGCCTACCTAGCCGACGTTGAGCTGCAACGCCTCGACGATGGCAGACGACTGGTCGTCGTCCGTTCCGGTGATCGGCTGCCCGCGCATTTTCGCGACCGGCAGGAGCACTGGGCCGTGAGCTTCGGCGTCGTAGAACCCCGTCGCGTCGAGGGCCGCCGCGTCCTGTCGTGGGGATATGGGGGATCGGGCGCCTACTGGACGGCCAGCAAGGCGGCTGAGTCCGTGGTGGTCCAGCAAGTCGAGGGTGGCGCAGCCCGCCAGCGCTTCAGCATCGAAAGAAATCGCCGCCGTAGGGCCAGCCGATGAGCGCGCATCCAGGCCTGGTCGCCGTGCCCGACACCGATGGCGAGCTTCTGGCGCTTCTCGGCGTGCTTGAGCAGGTCCTGACCTCGCTGGGCCCCTTCGATGACGACCCAGAGGACTGGCGGCAACTTGCGTCGCCCCTCGGCGACTGCTTGGCCCTCGACGCCCTCCGGCAGGTGATTTCGGAGCTGGCCGCTGCCGAACGATCCCCCGCTCCCCAGCCGGTCGCTCCGGATGGACACTTCGAGCTCGTCCCGTTGCGCTTTCTCACCCTGGACGCGGCCGACCTGGTGGTGATCGGCGAGGCAGTTGCCGCCCTCGGCCGAGCCACCCTGCCCGGCGTAGACGAGTTCGTGGCTGAGGTCCTCGCCGAGTATGCCTCCGACCGACGGCAACGCCCAGCGGAGTTGGTCGCGGGCGCCGCTCGGGCGCATGGCCTCCTGGACCTTTGCGCCAATGCCGACACCGTGCTGTTGGCCGAGCGGCTCGCCCGGGGATCGGATCCCGTCGTGCTCACGCCGCCGGAGCTCGCCGCCTACGAGCGGCTCACCGAGCGCGTGCTCGCCATGTTCCACGCTGGTGACCCTCTCGCACGCTTCCTCTACCGGGGGTAAGCCACCCCCTCCTGAACACCGGCGTGAGGAGGGACGGCGCGCTCGGAACTCCGAGGCGCCCTCAAACCCCGGTGCGCGAAGCGCGTCGGCGCGGTGGGGAGGCAGGAAGCCGTTGGTGCCGTCGTCGACGTTCTCTACTTGGCTCCCTGGCTCCCCCCGCACGCCGGTTCAGTGTTACACGTCGCTGCGGCACATGAAGCCCACCACACCTGGCGTTCCCGAGTAGCGCCAGGCGCACACGTGGCGGGGCCGAGCAACCCCTGTTCTTCCTTGGTCGGTCAATACCTGTGCGCGACGGACCGCCACCTTCTGTGGCGCGAGGCGGGTCGTTAGGCGCTGACGCGGTCCCAGGCGAGTCGCACCGCTCGAGCAACTGCCCGCTCCATCGACGCTCGCCCGTGCCCGGTGCACGACACCCATGGAAGGCCGTGCTCTCCGGCGGTGCGCCGAACCCAGCGGCCGAAGTTCGTTCGCACCAGGACCATCAGCACCACCGCGTCTGCGCCCTGGTACGCCTGGTCGCCCAAGACGGCGCCGAGGCCCATGCCCGATGTGGGGACGAGTGCGACAGCTACGACGCCCTATTCATCGGGGGCTCGACGCCGTGGAAGCTGAGCGAGGACGCCCGCAGCTGCGTGCAGGAGGCCGGGCTTCTCGGCAAGTGGGTCCACATGGGCCGGGTGAACAGCCGGCGGCGCCTGCGCCTCGCCGCCGCCTGGAACGTCGACAGCGTCGACGGCACGTGCCTGGCCTACGGCCCGGGCATCAACAGCCGCCGCCTCGCTCGGTGGCTGGCCGAGGTGGACCAGCAGCCGACGCTGTTCGACGGGATCCGGCGATGAGGCCTGCCGGGACCTCGACGGCCCTCCGCTTGTTCGAGCCAGTGCCGGAGGCCAGCCCGGCGTCGGAGTGGTGCCAGCGGTGGGATGGCGGGCACCACTCGTGGCGTCACCGCTCTGAGGGCGGCTTCGACCCCTCCCGGTACCGCGTCCACGCCCTCGACGAAGGCCGGGCCAGGGCGTACGTCCACACCAACCACTACAGCGCCAGCTATCCGGCGGCGCAGCTGCGCTACGGGCTGTTCGAGGGAAAGACGCTCGCCGGCGTGGCCGTCCTCGGCGTGCCGATGCACCCCAAGGTCCTGACTAACCCCTTCCCCGACCTCGTCCCCTGCGTCGAGAGCATGGAGCTGAGCCGTCTCGTCCTCGCGGACCGGGTCCCGGCCAACGCCGAGAGCTGGTTCCTGGCCGCGGTCTTCGCGGAGGCCGCCGCCGCTGGTGTCCGCGGTGTCGTCGCCTTCGCCGATCCCGTACCCCGCGTCCTTGAGGGCCGGCTGTTGTTCCCGGGCGGCATCGGGATCATCTACCAGGCCAGCAACGCGGTGTTCGCCGGGCGCAGCGCTCCTCGGACGCAGACCCTGCTGCCGACCGGCGAGTTCTTGAGCGACCGGGCCCAGGCGAAGGTCCGCAACCGCGAGCGCGGCCACGAGTACGTGGAACGCCGCCTCGTCGCCCTCGGTGCCCGTCCGCCACGGGGCGGCGAGGCTCAGAGCGGGTGGCTACGCCAGGCCCTCGAGGACGTGGGCGCGCAGCTGTCCCGCCATCTCGGCTGCTACCGCTACCTGTTCGCCATCGGCCCGGGGCGGCGCCGGCGGGCGGCGCTCCGCGCCCGCATCGCTGGGCCCTGCCCGAAGAACGTCGCCTGACGTAGCGGGCTCGGCTGAACCCGCCCGCACGTCGCGTCTCGCCGAGCAGCGTCGGGGCGGAGCCACCCTGGGCGCCCGGCCGCCCTCCTGGGGCGGGGACCGACTCCGCCAGCCGAGCACGGCACGAGGAGCCAGGGAGCGGCCCATGCACAGCATCGCACCGACCAGACGCCGAGCGGTTCCTGCGGTCAGCGTCGCCGTGGGC
>JALYMX010000368.1 GCA_030773495.1 Actinomycetota bacterium
GCGTCGGGCGTGCGCGAGGCGACGCCCACCACGTCGGCCAGGGCGGCCACGTCCTCCGGCTTGGCCAGGAGCATCTTGGACGTGAACCACACCGTGCCCTGCAGGGTGGCCCGCGACGCGCCCAGCAGGTCGAGCAGCTCGTCCACCGGGCGCTCGTCGACGCCCCGCACGCCGAGCACCAGCACCGGCACCCCCTCCAGCCGCCCGGCCACCGCCTCGTCGCGCGCCTGCTCGGCGAAGCTGCGCCAGCGGTCCAGCTCGGCGCGCAGCTGGGCGTTCTCGGCGTCGGTCGTGTCGAGGCGCCGCTCCACCCCGTTGAGCTGGCGGTCCAGGAACTCGACGGTGGCCTGGTCCACGACGGTCGCGCCCACCGCGATGCCGATGCCGAGGGCGAGGAAGACGGCGGTGAGCGAGACGAGGTGGAAGCGGAAGTTGATCATCGGCTCACCGAGTGCCACGCCTCTTGCACCAGCACCGAGAAGCTGTCGAGGAAGACCTCGGGGAACACGGCCACCACCACGACCACGAAGCACAACATGGCGGCGAGGAGGAAGAAGATGAAGTCGCGCTTGCGGATGCGGCTCTCGTAGAGCTTGCTGACGCCCTTGGCGTCGACGAGGAGCTGGCCGACCCTGAGCCGGGTGAGGAACGTCGAGGCCATCCCGTCCCGCCCCTTGTCGAGGAACTCCACCATGGACACGTGCGTGCCCACCGCGACGATCAGCTCGGCGCCCTTCTCGAAGGCGAGGAGCATGGCGGCGTCCTCGCTCGTGCCCCGTGGCGAGAAGGTCGTGTACGCCAGACCCAGGGCGTCGAGGCGGGCGGCGCCCGGTGCCTCCCCGCCGGCGTAGGCGTGCACCACGAGCTCGGCCCCGCAGCGCAGCGCGGCGTCGGACACCGAGTCGAAGTCGCCGAGGATGACGTCCGGGCGCAGGCCGACCTCCAGGAGGGCGTCGGCTCCCCCGTCGACGGCGAGGAGCACGGGCTTGATCTCTCGCACGTAGCTGCGCAAGTGGGCGAGATCCTCGCGGTAGTCGAAGCCGCGCACCACCACCAGCACGTGGCGGCCCCGGAGGTCGACGGCGAGGTCGGGAAGGTCCGGCGCGTCGAGCGCGACGTCGTGCTCCTCGCGGAGGAACTCGAGGGTGTTGGCGGCGAAGCGCTCCAGTGCCTCCCCCATCGCCATCCTGGCGACGTCGTAGTCGCGCTGGAGCGAGGCGGCGTCCTGGCGCCGGCCTTTGCCCACGATCGCCCCGCCCGCCCACACCTCGTCGCCGTCGAGTCGCACGGTCGCCCCCTCGGCGACGAGGTCGAGGACGTGGGCGCCGACGCAGTCGAGGAGGGGGATGCCGGCACGGGCCAGCACCAGCGGGCCGACGTTGGGGTAGCGGCCTGACAGCGAGGCGGCGGCGTTGACCACGGCCGCCGGCCGGCACCGCACCAGTGCCTCGGCGGCCACGCGGTCGAGGTCCTCGTGGTCGATGACCGCCACCTCGCCCGGCTGCAGGCGCTTGGTGAGCTCCTTCGTGCGCTTGTCCACCCGGGCCGGGCCCGAGCAGACCGGCGGTGCCACCGCCCTCCTCGCCATCACGCCCTCCGATCGCGTGCCGCCACGGCCAGCAGCTCCTCGGCGTGGCCACGGGCCGCCGCACTCTCGGGGTGCCCCGACAGCATGCGCGACAGCTCGGCCACCCGCTCGGCGCCCTGCACCAGCCCCGCGTCGGCCACCGCCCGCCCCGAGCGCTCCGTCTTGCGCACGGCGAGCTGGGAGTCGGCGAAGGCGGCCACCTGCGGGAGGTGGGTGACGACCAGCACCTGGCGGGGGACGGCGACCGGCGCGGCAGCGAGGGCGGCCAGCTTGCGCCCCACGGCCAGCGCCGCCTGCCCGCCGATGCCGGCGTCCACCTCGTCGAACACCAGCGTGGGCGGGGCCTGCCCCTCGTCGAGCACCAGGCGGAGGGCCAGCATGGTGCGAGCCAGCTCACCACCCGAGGCCACCCGCGCCAGCGGGAGGGGGGGCTCGCCGGGGTTGGCGGCCAGGAGGAACGCCACCTCGTCACCCGGATCGACGTCGCCCACCCGCACCTCGAGACGGCCGGCGGGCAGGCCCAACTCCCGCAGGTGCCCCTGCACGCCTGCGGCCAGGCGGGGGGCGGCGGCACGCCGGGCCGACCCCACCGC
>JALYMX010000369.1 GCA_030773495.1 Actinomycetota bacterium
CCGCCGCCCTGTGCCTCGCCCGGTCCCCGGTCGTCGCCCGGCCCGCCCCTCTGCGGGCTACGGCGGCGGCGCCTACGTCAGCACCTCGAGTGCCGTGGTCGACCCGTGGTACGAGCCCGGCGCCGACACGTGGGCGGAGCCCGGCGAGCCGTGGGCCGGTGACGGGTACGGGCCGGGCGCGCCGGGCGGTGGCCGCACGAGCGGTCGCTGGTTCCGCCGCGGCAACCGGATCGTGATCGTCGGGGCCTGACGGTGTCAGCGGCGACCGCGACGCGACAGCTGCTCGAGCAGGAGGCACGGGCGCTGCTCACCCGGCTCGACCGGGTGCAGCCCTTCGCCCTGCACGAGACGATGGTGCCGGCAGCGGCACCGTCGCCAGCCGCCCTGGACGCCATCGAGCGGGCCCTCATCACCGGGCGGCAGTCGCTCCGCCACCGGGTGCTGGGCTACCTCGCCTGGATCCGGGGCGCCGGCCGCACGCTGTCGCCCGCCGAGCAGCAGCGCCACTTCGTGGTCATCCGGCTCGCCTTCAACGACGTGCTGTCGCAGTTCGACCTCTTCACCGAGGTCATCACCCAGCGAAGCGAGCACGAGACCGGCGTGTGGCTGTCGGGGCTCGACGTCCTCGCCGCCGACGCCATCGACCTCGGGCAGCCGTTCTACCAAGCACCTCCCCTGGTGTGCTACCTGGCCCGCGGGCCTGGCGCCGCCATCCGCCGGGCCCGCACCAGGCTCCCCGGAGGGGTGCCGAACCCCGTCGCCATCGTGCGGGTCCCGAGGGAGCGGATGATCGGCAGCGGGATCGCCTCGAGCCTGGTGCACGAGTGCGGCCACCAGGGGGCGGCCCTGTTGCGCCTCGTGGAGTCGTTGCGGCCCGAGCTCGTCGCCGCCGAGCGGGCGGCCGACCCCGACACGGCGAAGGCGTGGCGCTGTTGGCAACGGTGGGTGTCGGAGGTGGTCGCCGACTTCTGGTCGGTCGCCCGCCTCGGCATCGCCTCGACGCTCGGCCTGCTCGCCGTCGTCAGCCTGCCCAGGTTCTTCGTGTTCCGGCCGTCGGGCGACGACCCCCACCCGATCCCGTACATCCGGGTGCACCTGAGCGCCGCCATCGGCCAGGCCCTCTACCCCCATCCGCAGTGGCTCGAGCTGGCGAGGGCATGGGCGGCGATGTACCCGCTCTCGGACGTCCGGGACGACCACCAGCGACGGATCGCCCGCCTGCTGGCCAGCTTGCCGGCGTTCCTGTCGTTGCTCGTCAACCACCGGCCGCCGGCGCTCCAGGGCGCGACGCTCGGACAGGCGCTGGCATCGCCGGACCGCCGACCCGAGCAGCTGCTCGCCGCCTTCGAGCGGTTCCGGGTCCACCCGGCCGAGATGGTCGCGGCGTCGCCGACCCTCGTGTTCGGCGCCATCGGCCAGGCCCGGGCCATGCAGCGGACGACGCCCGAGCAGGAGACCCAGGTGCTGGCCCGGCTGCTCCGCCAATGGGCCCTCCGCAGCACCCTCGACATCACGACCATCTGCGCCGGCGCGCGCACCCCCATCTCCGCGAACCGAACGACTTAGGAGGCAGACGTGTCCATGTACGAGCCGAACCACAACGCCCTGACCCTCACGGCGACCCACACCCAGCCGGTCGCGGCCGGCACGATCGTGGTGTTCTACGCGCGGACCGGCGCCGGACAGGTCCCGCCGGGGACGTGCACCTGGCGGATGTTCGGCCCGCGCGCCGACGACGAGCGGGTGCTGGCCACGGGCGCCGGCGGGTCGCTCGACTGGGATACGACGGGGCTGCGCCCGGGGGCCTACGACATCCGCTGCGACTACACGCCCAAGGCGGCGGACGGCCAACCGGGTCCGGTTGGGGAGGAGCTCGGGCCCGAGCCCGATCTCACGCGGGAGTCGACACCGCGGAGCGGCTCGGCGTCGCTGACCGTCTTCGTCACCGCGTCGCAAGCGGCGATCTCCCCGGAGGGCGTCGTGCCGGTGAGCCTCCAGCGCACCGGGATCGCCAGCACGGACGACCAGATCCTGTGGGTGATCGTGCGCAACCGCACGAACGCCATCGGGTTCCGCCCTTACCGGCAGTTCATCGACGGCATCCTCTGTGATGATCCCGGTGCGCCGGAGAGCTTGCGGGCGCGGGCGAGAGGCCTGCTGTACCGCGGTGCCGACGCCTTCGCCCTGCTGAAGCTGTCGACCGACCTGTTCCTGATGCACGAGGCCGGCATCGTGGATCCCGACAACGCGGCGGAGTACGCCCGGGCGTCGCTGCACCCCGACGCCGCCCTCGACAACATCGCAGAGGAGGGGATCGACAGCTCCGAGGGCCGGCGCCTCGGGCGTCCCTCCGTCTCGGTGGACGACCTCCAGGCCATGCGGGAGCGGTACTACCGATCGCTGTTCGACGAGAACGCCCGCGACTTCCTGCCCTACCTCCGCATCATCCGCGAGCGCCTCCAGGACATCCCGCTCAAGCCGGCGACCACGGTGACCGGGAACTGCTACGGCATCCTCCGCAGTCACCTGGCCGGCCCGCTGTCGATCGAGCTCCTGTGGAGCTACTGGCTCGAGGAGGGCATGCTCGCCCAGACGCTCAACGCCATCCTGGCCCGGTTCCAGAATCGGCGGCTGCGCACCGTCGGTCAGGACCCGCTGGCCCGCTTCGACCTCGACCCGCTGCGGCCGATGTCGAACCTGTTCTGGGGCTGGGTCCAGGACGAGCTCCATCGCTTGACGGTCCGGCGGCGGGCCTTCGAGTACGAGCACGAGTACGGGCTCAAGCTCATCGGCAAGGCCGTGCCCCCCTCGGCGAAGGCGGTGGACCGGCGGTCGAAGTTCCTCGAATCGTTCCACAACCTGCTCTACGCGGCGCACGTGTTCTTCAAGGAGGACGATGACACGACCGTCATCGCCGACGGGTTCCCGCTCCTCAACGCCCTCCGCGAGACGCACCTGCTGCTCGCCGAGGGGGCGCACAACCAGTTCGGCGACCTGCCGTCGGCCGCCCGCGGCGAGATGCTCGTCATGCAGTGGCTGCTCAGCCGGCCCGAGATGCGGGACTTCCTCGGCGGCCGGTACATGGTCCCCTACGAGGAGGACTGGATGGACCGCGTCGACACGATGAAGACCATCCAGGGCTGGACCGACGTGAGCATCACGCACTTCCGTGATCTCGGGGTCTACGGCGAGCAGATCCTCCTCACCGTGCGGTACGGCAACTGGAGCGTCGCCAACGACCCCCAGCAGGCCGCGAACTGGGCCCGCTACTGGCGCCCCGAGCTGCAGCGGTACGTCCACGCCTACCGCGCGGCAACGGGCGTGGACCTCACCGAGCGGGTGGACGCCACCATGCCGTCGGAGCTGCTCCACCGCCGGCTCACCCCCCAGCGGCGAGCGTGACGATGTGTTCGACTTCACCTCGGCGCATCACCTCGGCTGGGAGCACCCGAGCGCCAGCCTGCCGAGCTGGCCGGCGCTCACCACCGGCCGGCCGGCGGCGCTGGACGAGGGCACGGGAGCGGACATCGAGCGCTCCCTGGCCGACCTCACCGGGATGGAGCGGGGGATCGTCTCCCGCTCCACCCTCCATGCCGGGTGGGACGTCGGCACCGTGCTCGGCGGGCGCGACACCGTGTTCCTCGTCGACGGCGGCAGCTACCCAACGAGCTCGGTGGCGGTCTCGACGGCGGCATCGAGGGGCTCGGCGATCGTACCCTTCCGCCACCACGACGCCATGGCCCTCGAGCGGGCGATGCGGCGGATGGCCCGCCCCCGTTGCGTGGTGCTGACCGACGGTTGGTGCCCGGGGTGCGGCAACGCGGCGCCGCTCGCCGACTACCACCGAGCAGCATCGAGGGAGCGCGGCATCCTCCTCGTCGACGACACCCAGGCCGTCGGCGTGCTGGGACCTCGGGGTGGCGGCACGGTGCGGCGGGCGGGGTTGTGCGGCTGCCACGCCGTGGCGATGTCGTCGTTGGCCAAGGCCTTCGCCGCGCCCCTCGCGGTGACCACCGGCCCACGGGCGATCATCGACCGGGTGCGGGCCGGCGGCCCGAGCCGCCTGAGCGCCAGCCCACCGACCCGTGCCGA
>JALYMX010000370.1 GCA_030773495.1 Actinomycetota bacterium
GCGGTGGCGAGCGGGAGCGCGACGGCGACCGTGGCCCCCGCCGCAACCCCCGCCGAGGTGGTGGCGGCCGTCGCTAGCCCGGGCGGGGGCGGCGCCGAGGAGGAGCACCGAGGGTGATCCGCACGACGCGGCTCGACTGCGGCATCACCGTCGTCACCGAGCCGGTCCCCGGTGTCCGCTCGGTGAGCGCCGGGTTCTGGGTGGGGACCGGGTCGCGTGACGAGGCGCCCGGGCTGGCCGGCGCCTCGCACTTCCTCGAGCACCTGCTGTTCAAGGGCACGCCCACCCGCACGGCCCGCCAGATCGCCGAGGACGTCGACGCCGTGGGCGGCGACATGAACGCCTTCACCACCAAGGAGTACACGGCGTTCTACCTGCGCGTCCTCGACGACAGCGTCGACCTCGGGCTCGACATCCTCTCCGACATCCTGTGGAGCCCGGCCTTCCGCCCCGACGAGGTGGAGGCCGAGCGCCAGGTGATCCTGGAGGAGATCCTCATGCGGGCCGACGAGCCCGCCGACCTGGTGCACGAGGTGTTCACCGAGGCCCTGTTCCCCGACCACCCCGTGGGGAGGGAGGTCCTGGGGGAGGAGGCGACGATCGAGGCCATGAGCCGCGACGACATCGCCGCCTTCCACGCCGCCCACTACCGCCCGGCGAACGTGGTCTTCGCCGCCGCCGGCCGCGTCGAGCACGACGAGGTGGTGGCCGGCATCGGGCGGCGCTTCGCCGGGCCCGACGGGGGGTCGCCCCCGGTGCGAACGGCGCCGGCGGCCCCGCCGTTGCCTCTCGCCGTCGATCCCCGCCCCACCGAGCAGGTCCACGTGGTGCTCGGCATGCGCGGCCTGTCGCGGTCCGACGACGACCGCTACGCCCTGAGCGTGGTGAACCACGTGCTGGGCGGCGGGCTGTCGTCGCGGCTGTTCCAGACGATCCGCGAGGAGCGGGGCCTGGCCTACTCGGTCTACTCCTACCGGTGCTCCTTCGCCGACGCCGGCGCGCTGGCCGTCTACGCCGGCACGATGCCGTCGCGGGTGACCGAGGTGCTCGATCTCGTGCACGCCGAGCTCGACCGCGTCGGGCGTGAGGGCATCACCGAGCGCGAGCTGCAGGTCGCCAAGGGCCACCTGGTGGGGGAGCTGGCCCTGTCGCTCGAGGACTCGGCGGCGAGGATGAACCGCATCGGGCGCAGCCAGCTCGTCCACGGGTGCGTGCCCACCGTCGACGAGGTGGTCAGCCGCATCGGCGCGGTGACGATGGACGACGCGGCGCGAGTGGCGGCGGAGGTGCTCGCCAACGAGCGGGTGCTGGCCGTGGTGGGCCCGGTCGACGAGGGCGCCTTCGACGTCTCCCAGGTGGCGTGAGCGCCCATGCGGGTCGGCGTGTTCGGGGCCGGGGGCCGCATGGGCTCCACCGTGTGCCGAGCCGTCGCCGACGATCCTGAGCTGGAGCTGGTCGCGGCCGTCGACCCCCACCACGCCGGCATCGACCTGCGCCAGATCCTCGGGCGTGACTGCGCCGGCGTCCAGATCGCGGGCGACGCCGACGCCCTGACCCGGGCCGGCGCCGAGGTGGCAGTGGACTTCACCGAGGCCGAGGCGGCCCGGCGCAACCTGCGGTGGTGCGCCGCCCACCGGGTCCACGCCGTCGTCGGCACCACCGGCCTGGGCGACGACGACCTGGGCCAGCTGCGGGCGCTGTTCACCGGCGGGGTGAACTGCGTGGTCGCCCCCAACTTCGCCATCGGGGCGGTGCTCATGATGCGCTTCGCCGAGCTGGCGGCGCCGTGGTTCGAGACCGCCGAGGTCATCGAGCTCCACCACGACCAGAAGATCGACGCCCCGTCGGGGACGGCCGTCCTCACCGCCCAGCGCATGGCGGCGGCGTCGACCGAGTGGGCCCCGGACCGCACGACCACCGAGGTGGTCGGCGGGGCACGCGGCGGGCAGGGGCCGGGTGGGATCCACGTGCACTCCGTGCGCCTGCGGGGCCTGGTGGCCCACCAGGAGGTGCTGCTCGGCACCACCGGCCAGAGCCTCACCATCCGCCACGACTCCTACGACCGGACCTCGTTCATGCCCGGCGTCCTGCTCGCCGTGAAGGAGGTGGCCGGGCGGCCCGGCCTCACCGTGGGCCTCGACGCCCTCCTCGGCCTGTAGGGCCCCGCACCCCGGGGCGTCCCCGGGGCGTCTGGAGTACATAGCGGGGGTTTTCGGCCCGCTATGTACTCGGGAGCGGTTGGGCTCAGCTCGGGTCGGCGTCCCGTTCGGCCCCGCGCTGCTCCTCCAGCTCCTTCTCGATGGTGGAGATGCTCTGCAACTCGGACTTGCCCCGCCGGCGCTGGTCCCAGAACCACCACACCGTGAGCACGATGGCGAGCACGGTGAGCACCTTGCCGTTCGACTTGTAGAAGTTGTTGATGGGCGACAGGACCGGCTCGAGGACGTCGGCCAGTTGATACAGCACGGTGACCATCGTCAGCGTGCCGGCCAGGTTCAGCGCGGCGAAGACCAGCGGGCTCATGCCGGTGGCGCCGGCGAGGACGCAGACGATCAGGCCGGGAAAGAAGAAGACCAGGGCGGGCGCCGCCTTGGCGAAGCCGCGCTCGGTGGCCCGCACGAGCGCACCGCTGTCGCCGAACCGCTTCTCCATCCAGCGCACGCCGCTCTCGCCGTAGAGGTACCCGAGCAGGTAGAAGAGCGGGTCCGAGGCGAGGCGGCGGAGCGTGGCCACGACGAGGAACGGCACGAAGTCGACCTTGTCGGCGACCAGCAGCAGGTACCGGTTCCGGGGCTCCATGGCCACCAGCCACAGCGGGTGGTTGTTGAGCAGCGTGGGATGGATGGCGTTCCCGACGTACCCGGCGACGACGACGACGAGGATGGGGCCGACGATGAGGGCCAGGGTCCGCCGGCTCGGCTGGGGTCGTTCCGGGGCGGGCGCGTCCAAGCCACGAACGCTACCGCCGCCCGGCCCGGTCGGCGGCGGCGGCCGCCGGCGGTATCGTCGAATCGATGGGAACGGCCGGCGAGCACGCACCGGGGCCGGCCGGCGTCGACGACCTCGAGGCCATCCTCTCGGTCACCAACGGCGACGCCGACGAGGCCCTCCACGCCGTGGCCGACAACGCCGACGCCATCTTCACGTGGGACTACGAGAAGGGGGCCCGTCCCCGGCTGGAGCGCCTCTACGAGAAGGCCAAGACCTCGATGTGGAACGCCTCCGACCTGCCCTGGCACCTCGAGGTCGACCAGGAGCGGGTCGTGGCCGACAACAACTTCGCCGCCCAGAGCCTGCTCGGCGGCGGGGCGGACGTGAGTGGCACGCCGCTGGCGTCGTGGGGGGAGCGCGAATGGCTGCAGTTCGGCGTGGAGAGCCAGAACTGGACGCTGTCGCAGTTCCTCCACGGCGAGCAGGGAGCGCTGGTGTGCACGGCCAAGATCGTCGAGTCGGTGCCGTGGATCGACGCCAAGTACTACGCGGCCACCCAGGTGATGGACGAGGCCCGCCACGTCGAGGTCTTCGCCCGCTACCTGGACACCAAGCTGTCGGGCCACTACCCGATCAACGCCCACCTCAAGGCCCTGCTCGACGACGTCATCGCCGACAGCCGGTGGGACATGACGTACCTGGGCATGCAGATCATGGTGGAGGGGCTTGCCCTGGCCGCCTTCGGGTTCATCTCCCAGCTCACCACCGAGCCCCTGCTCAAGGAGATGCTGCGCTACGTGATGAGCGACGAGGCCCGCCACGTGGCGTTCGGGGTGCTGAGCCTGCAGGACTACTACGGCGAGCTCACCGGCACCGAGCTGCGGGAGCGCCAGGAGTTCGCCTTCGAGGCCGCCGTGCGCATGCGCGACCGGTTCTTGCAGCAGGAGGTGTGGGAGCGCATGGGCATCTCCCCCCGAGTGGCCGCCCCGCTCGTGCATCAGGCGCCCGAGCGGGCCATGTTCCAGTCGCTGCTGTTCTCCCGGATCGTGCCGAGCTGCCGGCGCCTGGGCCTGCTCGACGCCAACGGCGGCTGGCTGCGCCGACGCTTCGCCGACCTCGGGGTGCTGCAGTTCGAGCACTGGGGGGAGCCGGGCGAGCAGGACGCGCTGTACGCGCTGGCCGAGGGCCGCCCCGAGGGCGCCCGGTAGCGGCGGGATAGCCTGCGGCGATGCCCCCCGGCTCAGCTGCGCTGTCCGCCGGCCCCCCGGGCCGGTTCGGCGCCGTGCTCACCGCCATGGTCACCCCCTTCGACGCCGAAGGTCGCCTCGACCTCGACGCGGTGGGCGTGGTGGCCCGATGGCTGGTCGACAACGGGAGCGACGGGCTGGTCGTCGCCGGCACCACCGGCGAGGCGCCGGTGCTCACCGACGCCGAGAAGCGCGACCTGTGGCGGGCCGCCTGCGAGGCCGTCACCGTCCCCGTCGTCGCCGGCGCCGGCACCAACGACACCGCCCACTCGGTGGAGTTGGCCCGGGCCGCCGAGGAGGCCGGCGCCGCCGGCGTGCTGGCGGTCACGCCGTACTACAGTCGCCCCTCCCAGGCCGGCATCGAGGCCCATTTCCGCGCCGTCGCCGCGGCCACCCACCTGCCCGTGATGATCTACGACATCCCCGTCCGTACCGGGCGCAAGGTGGCCCACCACACCTTCCTGCGCCTGGCGCGCGACGTGCCCAACCTGGTCGCGGTGAAGGACGCCTCCGGCGACCCCGCCGGCGCGGCCCGGCTGCTGGCCGAGGCGCCGGAAGGCTTCGAGCTCTACAGCGGCGAGGACGCCCTCACCCTCGCCTTGCTGGCCGTCGGCGCCTGCGGCGTCGTGGGCGTGGCCAGCCACTGGTCGGGGAACCTGCACGGCCGGATGATCGCCGCCTTCGCCAAGGGGGATGTCGACGAGGCCCGGCGCATCAACGCCTCCCTGCTGGCCTCCTTCGCCTTCGAGACCGGCGATGACGCGCCAAACCCCATCCCGGCCAAGGCCATGCTCCGGGTGCTCGGCCTCCCGGTCGGCCAGTGCCGGCTTCCGCTCGGACCGGCTCCTCACGGCGTGGAGGAGCGGGCCCGCCAGGTGCTCGACGACCTCGGTGACGCCGCGCCCGTCGCCCGTGGCTGAGCCCGTCCGGATCACCTTCCTGGGCGGCCTCGGGGAGATCGGCCGCAACTGTGCCGCCTTCGAGCTGGGGGGGCGCATCCTGCTCCTCGACTGCGGGCTGATGTTCCCCGACCTCGAGATGCCCGGGGTCGACCTGGTGCTGCCCGACTTCACCTGGCTCCGCCAGCACGCCGAGCGGGTGGAGGGCTGCGTGATCACCCACGGCCACGAGGACCACGCCGGCGGCCTGTCGTTCCTGCTGCGCGAGCTGTCCTTCCCGATCTACGGCTCGGCCCTCACCCTCGGCCTGGCCCGCAACCGCCTCGAGGAGGCGGGGGTGCTCGACCGCACCGAGCTGGTCGAGGTGCGCGACGGGGAGCGGCGCATGATCGGCCCGTTCGACGTGGAGTTCATCCCCGTCACCCACTCGGTGCCCCACGGGTTCGCCACTGCCTTTCACACCCCGCAGGGCGTGATCCTGCACTCGGGCGACTTCAAGCTCGACCTCACGCCGGTCGACGGCCGCGTCACCGACCTGGCCCGCATCGGCGCCCTGGCGTCGGACCCCGGTATCCGCCTGCTGCTGTCCGACTCGACCAACGCCGAGGAGCCGGGCCACACCGACAGCGAGTCCTCGGTGGGGGAGGTGCTGCGGGACCTGTTCCGCGATCACCCCGACAAGCGGGTGATCGTCACCTGCTTCGCCAGCCACATCCACCGGGTGCAGCAGGTGGCGGAGGTGGCGGTGGCCAGCGGCCGGGTGATCGCCACCCTCGGCCGGTCCATGGCCAAGAACGTGGCCCTGGCCCGGAGCATGGGGATCCTGCGCATCCCCGACTCGGCGCTGGTGGACATCGACCGCATCGGCGACGTCGAGCCCCACCGGGTGTGCGTGATCTCCACCGGGTCGCAGGGCGAGCCCATGTCGGCCCTCGCTCTCATGGCCGCCGGGGAGAACAAACGGCTCACCGTGGGCGAGGGCGACCTGGTGATCCTCAGCTCCCACGCCATCCCCGGCAACGAGATGAACGTGGGCAAGGTCATCGACGGCCTCCACCGGCGGGGGGCCGAGGTGGTCCACTCCGGCATCGCCCCGGTGCACGTGAGCGGCCACGCCATGCAGGGCGAGCTCCAGACGCTGCTGTCGGTGGCCCGGCCCGAGCACTTCATCCCGGTCCACGGCGAGTTCCGCCACCTCACCCACCACAGCCGCCTGGCCGTGCGCATGGGGGTGGCCCGGGAGAAGGTGCTGCTGGCCGAGGACGGCGACGTGGTGGAGCTCAGCGACGGCGGCGCCGACTTCGCCGGCGAGGTACCGGCCGGGTACCTGTACGTGGACGGGATCGTGGGCGACGTGGGCCATGGCGTGCTCCGCGACCGGCGGGCGCTGTCCGAGGAGGGGGTGGTGGTCGTCGTGGTCACCGTGGACGCCCGCTCCGGGGAGGTCCTCACGGGGCCCGAGATCATCACGCGGGGGTGGGTGTTCGAGCGGGAGGCCGAGGGGCTGCTCGACGAGGCCAGGAAGGCGGTGCGGGCCGAGCTGGAGACCATGGTGCTCGGGCGGGCGGAGGGCCGCGCCGACCACGACGCGCTCAAGCGCCACGTGCGCTCGGCGCTGCAGCGCTTCGTCAACGAGCGCACCCGGCGCCGCCCCATGATCGTGCCGGTGGTGATGGAGGTCTGAGCTCGGTGTGAGCTGGCCGGCGGCGCCCAACCCGGTGGGGCAACTGGTGCTGCTGTTACTGTTGTTGTCGTTGTGACGACGAAGAGCCGCCGCCCGCCTGCCTCCCGCGCCCGCTCGGCGCCGGCATCCACCCGCCCGACCGCCAAGCGGCGCCGCCCAGCACCGGCC
>JALYMX010000371.1 GCA_030773495.1 Actinomycetota bacterium
CGCGGCGGCGCTCGACGTCGTGTTCCGGCGGTGGCCCGAGCTCGCCGGCCCGGCGTCCGCCTACTCGCGGCCGTTGTGGTTGGCCGACGGCGCGCTGGTCGTCGCCGTGGACGCCCCGGCGCACGCCACCGACCTGCGCTACCGCGCCGGCCAGGTCCTCGCCGCCGTCGAGGAGGCGCTCGGCGAGCGGGTGGCGGACCGCCTCGAGGTGCGGGTGCGCCCGAGGCGGTGAGCGGTGGCCGCGGGCCTCCGGTGGTAAACTGCCATCATTGCAATTCGGGCCCCTGAGCAGGAACTTTGCCCGGAATGCCCCCAATCCGAGTCCTCTGAAAGGTCGCGGCTGAATGGCTCACACCGTCGACGACAGCGCCCTCGCAGCGCCGTCGTACCGCGCCAAGGACATCACGGTTCTCGAGGGCCTCGAGCACGTCCGCAAGCGGCCCGGGATGTACATCGGGTCCACCGGCGCCAGTGGCCTGCACCACCTCGTGTGGGAGGTCGTCGACAACTCGGTCGACGAGGCCATGGCCGGCCACTGCACCCGCATCGACGTGACCTTGCTCGCTGACGGCGGCTGTCGGGTGGCCGACGACGGCCGCGGGATCCCGGTCGACACCCACCCACAGCACCGCAACAAGTCGGGCGTCGAGATCGCCCTCACCATGCTCAACGCCGGCGGAAAGTTCGGCGGATCCGGCTACAAGGTCTCCGGCGGCCTCCACGGCGTCGGGGTCTCGGTGGTCAACGCCCTGTCGCAGCGACTGGTCGTCGAGGTCGACCGCGACGGGAACCGCCACCGGATGGAGTTCGCCAACGGCGGGAAGCCGCAGGGCCGCCTCGAGGTCGTCGGGCGGGCGCCGAGGGGGCGCACCGGCACGACGGTGACGTTCTGGCCGGACCCGGTTGTGTTCGACGAGGTCGAGTTCCGGACCCAGACGGTGGTCGAGCGTCTCCAGATGATCGCGTTCCTCAACAAGGGCCTGGAGATCAACTTCCGCGACGAGCGACCGGGCCACGAGCACCAGGTCACCTACCGCTACGCGGGGGGCATCGTCGACTTCGTGAAGCACCTGAACGCCGCCAAGGAGCCGCTGTTCAAGAAGGTGGCGTCCTACGCCCAGGCCGGTGCCGACCAGGAGGTCGAGGTCGCGCTGCAGTGGAACACCGGGTTCCACGAGGGCATCCACAGCTTCGCCAACGGGATCGCCACCGTGGAGGGCGGCATGCACGAGGAGGGCTTCAAGAAGGCCCTCACCAACGTGCTCAACAAGTACGCCCGCTCCAAGAACCTCCTCAAGGACAAGGACGGCAACCTGCTGGGCGAGGACATCCGCGAGGGCCTCACCGCCATCATCGCCGTCCGCCTCCGCGACCCGCAGTTCGAGGGGCAGACCAAGTCCAAGCTGGGCAACGTGTCGGTGCGCGGGCTGGTGGAGCGGGCCACCAACGAGAAGCTGGCGGAGTGGTTCGAGGAGCACCCGGCCGAGGCCCGCCAGGTGGTCACCAAGAGCACGCAGGCGGCCCGGGCCCGTACCGCCGCCCAGCAGGCGCGGGCGCTCATCCGGCGCAAGTCGGCGCTCGAGGGCGCCGGCATGCCGGGCAAGCTCACCGACTGCTCCACCCGCAACCCCGATGAGGCCGAGCTGTTCATCGTGGAGGGCGACTCGGCCGGCGGGTCGGCCATCCGGGCGCGCAACCCGCAGAACCAGGCCATCCTCCCCATCCGCGGGAAGATCCTCAACGTCGAGCGGGCTCGCATGGACCGCATGCTCAAGAACACCGAGATCCAGTCGCTCATCGGCGCCATCGGCGCCGGTGTGGGCGAGGAGTTCGACGTGGCGAAGATCCGCTACGGCAAGGTGATCGTCCTGGCCGACGCCGACGTCGACGGCAGCCACATCCGCACGCTGCTGCTCACGTTCTTCTTCCGCCAGATGAAGGCCCTGGTGGAGCAGGGCCACGTGTACGTGGCCCAGCCGCCGCTGTACTCCACCGAGGTGGGCAAGGAGAAGGTGTACCTGAAGGACGACGCGGCCAAGGCCCAGTTCCTGGCCGAGCACCCCAACCACAAGGCCGACTTCGCCCGTCTGAAGGGCCTGGGCGAGATGGACTTCGACGAGCTCGGCCAGACCACGATGGCCGCTGACCGTCGCACCCTGCTCCAGGTGACCGTGGAGCAGGCCGCCATCGCCGACGAGGTGTTCTCCATCCTCATGGGCGACGACGTGGAGCTGCGCAAGCACTTCATCGTCACCAACGCCAAGGACGTGCGTTTCCTTGACATCTAGGGGCGGGGGAGGGACGCGCGCCCGTGACTGACACGTTGATCGGTGCGGGCGACGGCGACGGCTTCGGCGGCATCGAGCCCATCGAGATCCAGGAGGAGATGGAGCGCTCCTTCCTGGACTACGCCATGTCGGTCATCGTGCAGCGGGCCCTGCCCGATGCGCGCGACGGGCTCAAGCCGGTCCATCGCCGCATCCTCTACGGGATGCACGACCTCGGGTTGCGGCCCGACCGCCCGCGGATGAAATGCGCGCGCGTCACCGGCGAGGTCATGGGCAAGTTCCACCCCCACGGCGCCTCGGCCATCTACGACGCCCTCGTGCGCATGGCGCAGCCGTTCAGCCTGCGCCACCCGCTCATCGACTTCCACGGCAACTACGGCTCGCCCGACTTCCCGCCGGCCGCCGAGCGCTACACCGAGTGTCGCCTGGCGGCGCTCGCCACCCACATGCTCGCCGGCATCGACGAGGACACCGTCGATTTCGGGGCGAACTACACCAACGAGTTCGAAGAGCCGCTCGTCCTGCCCGCCCGGTTCCCCAACCTGTTGGTGAACGGGAGCCAGGGCATCGCCGTCGGGATGGCCACCAACATCCCGCCCCACAACCTGGGTGAGGTCATCGACGCCACCACCCACCTCATCGACCACCCCGACGCCACGCCCGATGAGCTCATGGCCTTCGTGAAGGGGCCCGACTTCCCCACCGGAGCCCTCATCCTCGGCCGCGCCGGCATCCAGGAGGCGTACCGCACCGGACGGGGCAGCATCCGCATGCGGGCCCGGGCCGAGATCCAAGAGACCAAGTCGGGCCACGCCATCGTGGTCACCGAGCTGCCCTACCAGGGCAGCGTCGCCGCCGTGGCCATGAAGATCAAGGAGCTGGTCGACGGGCGGGAGCTGGAGGGGGTGCGCAGCATCGACGACCTGTCTGCCGGCAACGCCACCAAGGTGGTCATCGGCCTGCGCCGCGACGCCAACCCCAACGTGGTGCTCAACAACCTGTACAAGCACACGCCGCTGCAGACCAGCTTCGGCGTGAACATGGTGGCCCTGGTCGACGGCGTCCCCCGCACGTTGAACCTGGCCCAGGCCCTGGGCGCCTACGTCGACCACCAGGTCGACGTCATCACCCGCCGGTCGCAGTTCCGGCTGCGCAAGGCGCGCGACCGCGCCCACATCGTCGAGGGGCTGCTCAAGGCCCTCGACATGATCGACGCCATCATCGCCCTGATCCGCGGGTCCGAGGACCGCAGCGCGGCGCGGGCCGGCCTGATGGCCGAGCCGTTCGGGTTCAGCGAGGTGCAGGCCAACCACATCCTCGACATGACGCTGGGCCGCCTCACCCGGCTGGGTCGCAGCGAGCTCGAGGACGAGATGGCCAAGCTGCGCCAGACCATCGCCGAGCTCGAGGCCATCCTCACCGATCCCGCCCGGCTGCGGGCCGTCATCAAGGACGAGCTGGGCGAGATCCGTGAGAAGTTCGCCACGCCCCGGCGCGCCGAGATCACCTACGACCCCGGCGACATCGGCGTCGAGGAGCTCATCGACGACGAGCCGCTGGTCGTGACGATGACCAGGGCCGGCTACATCAAGACGGTGGCGGCTGGTGCCTTCCGTTCCCAGGGCCGGGGCGGGCGGGGCATCCAGGGCGCCCGCCTCAAGGAAGAGGACCTGATCACCTCGGTGATCCACACCACGGCCCACGCCTACTTGTTGTTCTTCTCGAACCGGGGGAAGGTGTACCGCCTCAAGGCGCACGAGATCCCGATGAAGGAGCGCACGGCGCGGGGCACGGCCATCGTCAACCTGCTGCCCCTGGCCGGCGACGAGCGCATCCAGGCGGTCATCGCCACCCGCGACTTCGGCGAGGACCAGTTCCTCGTGTTCGCCACCCGGCTCGGCCAGGTGAAGAAGACCACCTTCTCGGAGTACGACAAGTCCCGGCGGGACGGCTTCATCGCCATCAACCTGAAGGAGGGCGACGAGCTCGTCCGGGTCATCTGCACCGGCGGCGACGACGACCTGTTCATGGTCTCCCGCCACGGTCTCACCATCCGGTTCTCCGAGGCCGAGGTGCGACCCACCGGTCGGGCCGCCCAGGGCGTCATCGGCATGCGCCTGCGCCCCGACGACGAGGTGGTGTCGTGCGACGTGGCCCGCGACGACGCCGCCATCCTCATGGTCACCGACGCCGGGTTCGGCAAGCGCACCCAGCTCGATCGCTTCCCGAGGAAGGGCCGGGGCACCATGGGTGTGAAGGGCATCAAGCTCACCGCCCGGCGCGGGTACGTCGTCGCCGCCTTCATGGTCGGGCTCGACGACGAGATCATGGTCGTGTCGTCGGCGGGTGTCACCATGCGCCTCCCCGTGCGCGGCATCTCGTCGCAGGGTCGCGACGCCACGGGTGTGCGCATCATGAACCTCGATGCCGGCCAGACGGTGGCCTCGGTGGCCCCCATCCTGGCGGCCGAGGCCAACGGCAGCTGAACCAACCCCCACCTCTCGCGGCTGGCGCCGCCCCCCTTCCCCCTCCCGACGCAGCGACGAACGGAGGTTTCAGTGGACGAGCGCGGGCAGGTGCTTCCCCTTGTCGCCGTGGTGGTGGTGCTCGCCGGCGCCGTCTGCCTGGGGACAGGGCGGCTCGGGGGGGCGGCGGTGGCGCGGGCGCGGGCCGTCAC
>JALYMX010000372.1 GCA_030773495.1 Actinomycetota bacterium
GCTCGGGGCCGCCCTGACCCCGGTGCTCGTCGACGCCGCCCTCGCCCTCGCCGCCCCGCTCGAGCGCCGGCTGGCCGAGCGCTTCGTGCGCGACGCCGCCGCCCGGTTGCGCCAGGTGCGCCCCACGGTGGTGGCCATCACCGGGTCCTACGGGAAGACGACCACCAAGGGCTACGTGGCCCACCTCGTGGGCGCCGTGCGCTCGGTCGTGCCCACGCCGGCCAGCTTCAACAACCGGGCCGGGCTGGCCCGCGCCGTCAACGAGCACCTGGTGCCCGGCACCGAGGTGTTCGTGGCCGAGATGGGCACCTACGGCCGGGGCGAGATCGCCGAGCTGTGCCGGTGGTGCCGGCCCGACGTCGCCGTCATCACCGCCGTGGGGCCCGTGCACCTCGAGCGCATGCGCACCGAGGAGGCCATCGCGGAGGCCAAGGCGGAGATCCTCGAGGGCGCCCGGGTGGCGGTGCTGAACGTGGACCATCCGCTGCTGGCCGGCCTGGCCGGGCGGCGGGAGCAGGCGGGGCAGCGGGTGGTGCGGTGCTCCGGGGTGTCCCGCAGCGCCGACGTGGCGGTGGTGGACGGCGAGGTGCTGGCCGCCGGCCGGCCCGTGGGCCGCCTGGACGACGCCGGCCCCGAGCCCACCAACGTGGCCTGCGCGGTGGCCGTGGCCCTCGAGCTGGAGGTGCCGCCCGACGTCGTGGCCGCCCGCCTGGCCACGCTGCCCACCCCGCCGTCGCGCCTCGCCGTCACCGTGGGTTCCAGCGGGGCGACCGTCCTCGACGACACCTACAACGCCAACCCTGCCGGTGCCGCCCGGGCGCTGCGGGCACTGGAGCGTTCCTCGACGCCGGGCGGCCGGCGGGTGGTGGTGACCCCGGGCATGGTGGAGCTGGGCCCGCGCCAGGACGAGGAGAACGCCCGCTTCGCCGCCGCCGCCGCCGCCTCGTGCTCGCACCTGGTCGTCGTCGGTCACACCAACCGGGACGCCCTGCTGCGTGGCGCCCGGGGCGGCGGGGCCGAGGTCGTCGCCGTGGACACCCGGGAGCAGGCGGTGGCCTGGGTGCGGGAGCATGTCGGTGCGGGCGACGCCGTCCTCTACGAGAACGACCTGCCCGACCACTTTCCCTGAAGCCGTCGCCGACACTGGAGGAGCGCCCTTGCCGTCCTACGCCGTCCTCTTCGGAGGGCCGTCCCCAGAGCACGACGTCAGCATCCTCACCGGGCTGCAGGCGGCGCGGGCGCTCGGCGACGCCGCGTGTCTCTACTGGGCGAAGAACGGGGACTTCTGGGAGGTCGACGGCGCTCTCGAGGCGTCCGCCTTCGCCGACGGCGTGCCCCGTAAGGCGGGTCGCCTGCGGCTCGTGGCCGGCGAGGGGTTCGTGGGCAAGCGCCGGCCCCTCGAGCTGGCCGCCGTCGTCAACTGCTGTCACGGCGGGCCCGGCGAGGACGGCACGCTGCAGGGCGCCCTCGACCTGGCCGGCGTCCGCTACACGGGCCCCACGGTGGCCGGCGCCGTCCTCGGGATGGACAAGCTGGCCTTCGGCCAGGTGGTGGCCGCCGCCGGGCTGCCGGCGCTGCCCCGGCTGGCCCTCACGCCGGACGTGAAGGTGGTGTGGTCCGGCCCGTCCATCGTCAAGCCCCGCTTCGGCGGCTCGTCCATCGGCATCGAGGTGGTGGCCGACGTGGCCACGGCGCAGGCGCTGCTGCCGGCCAGCCCCCACCTGCGGGCCGGCGCCGTGATCGAGCCCTACCGGGGCGACGCCTACGACCTCAACGTGGCGGTGCGGTCGTGGCCGGCGCTCGAGCTGTCGGCCGTCGAGCGGCCCCTGCGGGGGGACGGGTCGGGAGCCATCCTCGGCTACCGGGACAAGTACCTGGGTGGCGAGGGGATGGCGAGTGCGCCCCGTGAGCTGCCCGCCGCCCTCCCGGCGGGGGCGACCGAGCGGGTGCGGGAGCTGGCCCTGTCCGTCGCCTCGACGGCCGGCGTGCGCGGGGTGGCCCGCATCGACTTCCTGGCCGCCGGCGAGGCGTGCGAGGAGCTGTACGTGAACGAGATCAACACGGTGCCCGGGTCGCTGGCCCGCTACCTGTGGGTCGATCCCGTGGTCCCGTTCCGCCGCCTGCTGGGCGACATGCTCGACGAGGCCGAGCGCCGGCCGACGTTCTCGTGGACGACGCAGGGGGCCGACGGCACGGCGTTGCGGGCGGCGGGCAGCATCGCCGGCAAGCTGGCGTGATCGACGTCGCCCCCGAGCGGTTCGCCGAGCTCGTGGCCGAGGCCCTCGACGGCCTTCCGCCCGACCTCGGGCGCCTCATGGACAACGTGGCCGTTGTCGTCGACGACGTGTCGCCGCCCGGGAGCCTGCTCGGGCTGTACGAGGGGATCCCGCTCACCGAGCGCTACGAGTACGGCGGGCTGGCTCTGCCCGACCGCATCACCATCTTCCGCCGGGCCATCTGCGCGGCGGCTGACGGCGAGGACGAGGTGGTGGAGCAGGTGCGGATCACCGTGGTGCACGAGGTGGCCCACCACTTCGGCATCGACGACGACCGCCTCGACGCCCTCGGCTGGTCGTAGGGCGGCGGTACCGGGCTGGCGGTACCGCGCCGGGGCTCGGCCGTAGGCTCCGCACCCGTGCCCCATTTCGCCCTGAGCGCCGTCGGCTCCGACCGCCCCGGGATCGTGGCCGCCGTCACCGGCGTGCTGGTCGACCACGGGTGCAACCTGGAGGACACCTCGATGTCCATCCTGCGCGGGCACTTCGCCATGATGCTGGTGGTCACCGCCCCGGAGGGGCTCGACGCCGCGACCCTGGAGGAGGCGCTGGCCGGGGCCGCCTCCCGCTTCGACCTCGTCGTCGCCGTGCGGCCGATCGACGACGAGGTGCCGCCCGTGGCCGGCGGCGAGACGTGGTCGGTCGCCGTGTACGGGGCCGACCGCCCCGGCATCGTCCACCGCTTCACCTCGTTGCTGGCGGAGGCCGGCGTCAACGTGGTCGACCTCACCACGCGGGTCATCGGGGACCCCGACCGGCCCGTGTACGCCATGGTCCTCGACGTCACCCTGCCGCCCGGCCTCGACCCCGCCGAGCTGTCCGCCCGCCTCGACGCCCTCGCCGCCGAGCTGGGCGTGGAGTGCAGCGCCCACCTCTCGGACGCCGACATCCTGTGATCCCGGTCACTCCTGCGACGAGGGCCGCCGTCTTCTGATGCCGGTCCGCCCCGTGCTCCGCCTGCCGGAGCCGGTGCTCAAGCGGCGGGCCCGGGAGGTGGGGCGGGTCGACGACGTCGCACGGGCGCTGGCCGGCGATCTGGTCGACACCATGCGCGCCTCACCGGCCTGCGTGGGGTTGGCCGCTCCCCAGATCGGGGTCGACCTGCGGGCCTTCGTGGTCGACGTGACCGGTCACCGCAAGGCCCGCTCGTGCCACGGCGAGGTCGTGCTGTTCGACCCCGAGATCCTGGTGGCGTCCGAGCCGGTGCACGCCCGCGAGGGATGCATGAGCGTCCCCGACCTGACCGGAGACGTGGCCCGGGCGACTCTCGTGGTGGTTCGCGGCCTCACCGTGGACGGCGACGAGCGGGTGCTGCGGGTCGACGCCTTCGAGGCCCGCGCCGTGCTGCACGAGATCGACCACCTCGACGGCCTGCTGTTCCTCGACCGGGTCAGCTCGGCCGACGCCGTGTTCCGCCGCAAGGTCTACCGCTGACCGCCGGCGCCGCGCCCCCCCCGGCCGCGTTCTGTGAAGGCTGAAGCCCCGCTGGGCGGGCTTCAAGCTTCACAGAACAGCAGTGAAACCATTGCTAGCGCATGGAATAGCACAGTAGTCTTCGGTTGCGTCCTCTACGCCAGGGCGGGCGTCGGCGGGGCAAAGCCGTTGCGGGAGCATGAAAGGCAACGATAGGTTCGATCCGGTGCGCACACTCGGTCTGTGCTTGCTCGCCGCGACGCTGGCGTTGACGGCGTGCTCCGGTGGTGCCGACGGCACCCCCTCTACGAGCGTCCCTGCCACGGTGAGCACGACGTCCACGACGGTGGCGCCGGACGTGTCGACCGTTCCGGAGGTGATCGACGAGGCCTACGTGAACGCCGTGCTCGCCGCCCTCGACGAGGTGGACGCCGAAGCCACCCGCATCATCAAGGAGACCCGGCGCTTCCCGCCGGACGCCGCCGACCTGCTCAACACCATCTACGCCGACAAGGAGTTCGACAACCAAGCGAACAACTGGTTGCAGGCCTTGGTCCGCGACCGAGAGCTCAAGAACGTGCGCCCCGATCCGGGGAGCCGAGTCACCAGGGTGGAACGGATCATCTTCGCCTCGCCTCGCTGTTTGTGGTTCGCAATGCGCCGGGACTACTCGGCCGTCTACTTCGAATTAGGTCCTGACCGAGTCCAGTACCTCGCATTGGAGCCGCTTGACCGGTCGAACGATCCGAAGGGCCACAACCCGACGCCGTGGATGATCACGGCCGAGGGCTATCGGGAGGATGGAGTCGAGCCGGGGAACCCGTGCGCTTCTTCGTGATCTTTCGCATGGCGACCCTGCTGGCCGGTCTCGCCCTCTTTGGCACGTCGCCTCTGGCGTGTGGCTCTGCGGCGGCGCAGGCCCCGGACGAAGAGAGCGGATTCCCGCGCCTGAAGGTGCAGGAGAGCCGTGGGGCACAGGCCATCAAGTTCGACGTCGAGGGTGGGGAGGATGGCCGGGCGTCGGCGAGGCGATCTTCAGGACCGCCTGGCCGGCGCCGGTGGGCCCGTCCTCGGCCACCCGTGTACTACGCCACCTTCTCGACGTTGTCGACCCTGCTCGACGGCACCCGATGCGTGCGAACGGTGCGCCGCGCCTTCCCCAGTCCGCTTGCCGCGGCGACGGCCCAGGACACCCAGAACATCTTGGCGGACCTGGCCGCTCCCCAGTACCCGCCGTGCCCCGGGGCTCCCCGCCCGGCGGCCACGCCGGGCGCGGGGGAGGCGGCGTCGTTCTGGCGGGTGGCGGGCGAGGACCTGCTGCCGAAGCCGCAGCCGTCCATCGCCCCCGGGTACATGCTCGCCGGCAAGAAGGCCTACCTGGAGGCGGGAACCGTCCCATCGGCCCACTTCACCCACCCCACGCCGCTCGGCGTGCTCACCATCGAGGCGACCAGCGCCGGGGTGTTCGTGGACTGGGGCGACGGGTCCCGCCTGGACGGCCCCCACCCCGGTCCGGGTGAGCCGTGGCCGAACGGCACGATCACCCACTTCTGGACCAACGCCGGCACCTACGACGTGGTCGTGCAGCAGCGCTGGACGGAGCGGTGGCGGCTGACCACCGGGGAGTCGGGCGAGCTGGAGGCGCTCACCACCGAGGCCGTCATCGACGACTTCGAGGTGCGCCAGCTCCAAGCCGTGCGCAACCGCTGATGCATCCGGTTCTGTGAACGCTGACGCCCGGTATGCGGGCCTGGACGTTCACAGAACGGCGAGGGCATCGCTTCTACGCTGACCACCGATGCCGTTCCCCCGCAAGCTGCTCCTCGAGGGCGAAGACATCGTGCTCGACCTGCACCCCCACTGGTGGTTCTTCGTGGCGCCGGTGGCCGCCCTGGTGGTCCTCGTGCCCGCCGCGGTGGCCCTGCGGGGCGTCCACGAGGTGCTGCTGGCCGTGCTGCTGGTGGTCGTCGTCGCCTGCCTGCTCTGGCTCGCCGTCCGCTACGCCCGCTGGGCCACCACCAACTTCGTGGTCACCACCGAGCGGCTGATCTACCGGGAGGGTGTGCTGGCCAAGCGGGGCAAGGAGATCCCGCTCGAGCGGCTGAACGACATCGCCGTCACGCAGACCCTGTTCGAGCGCCTGCTCGGCGCCGGCGACGTGACCATCGAGTCGGGCGGGGAGCGGGGCCAGCAGGTGTTCACCGACATCCCCAAGCCGTTCCTCGTCCAGAACGTGATCTACGGGGAGATCGAGCGGGCCGGCGCCCGCGACGCTGAGCGCTGGGGCGGTCGGCGGGAGTTGTCCATCCCCGAGCAGCTCGAGAAGCTCGACGAGCTGCGCCGGCGCGGGGTGATCACCCAGGCCGAGTTCGACGCCAAGAAGACCCAGCTGCTGGAGCGGATGTAGCGGTCGCGGCTGGAGTACATGGCGGGCCGAAACGGCCCGTCATGTACTCCGGACCGGGGGTGTGCCGTTCCCCTCGACAACATGGCTCAGCACGTCCCGATAGCCGGCGACGGCTTCGGGCGTGCCCAGCCCGGTCATCCTGCAGAAGTAGGAGGAGACGGGGAGGCCGCCCGCCGCCGCCGCGGTCACCCGGTCCAGGTCGGCGCGAAGGCGGTCCATCCCGGCCGGCACGTCGTTCACGACCGACACCGGGAGCTCGGGGAGGACGTCGAGCGGGCGCAGCGGGAAGGCCTGTCCCCGCCGTGGCCGGTGGGGGCCGGCCAGGCGGGCCGGGAGCACCGAGCGAACGTCACCGCCGTCGCCGGCGACCACGAGGGTGTCGATGGGGCGGTCACAGGGGCTGTCGTAGACGGCGGCGACGGCCCGGGCGAGCGCTTGGGCGAGGGGGATGGCGGACTGGGCCCAGTGGCGCAGGACCCAGGTCAGAGCGCCGGCGGAGGGCTCGGCCGCGCCGTGGTGCTCCGACCGGCGCTCCTCGAGCCACGGGCGCAGGTCGTGGCGGCCCACGCCAGCTCGGCGGGCGAGCAAGACGTCGACCAGCAGCCGGTCGAGCTCGTACACGGGCAGGGAGCGGTTCCCGGTCGCCACATGGGCCTGCGGCTGGCGCTCCTTGATGGCCTCGTAGGCCAGGACGTGGGCGGCCAGGAGGTGGTCGAGGCTGCGGATGGTGGCGGCGACGTCGAGTCGCCGGCCGGGAGGGTGGCGGCCGGCCAGGTACGGCCACACGGCGCAGGCGTTGAGCTGATCGACGGTGACCCACTGGTGGGTGCGGCCGGCGAAGCGGTCGACCGCCAGCTCCACCCACTGCCGGAACCGCTCGGGGGAGTCGGGCCGCAACCAGAAGTCCACGCCCATCCACGCCGGGTGCGCGAAGCGGTGAAGGGTGACCACGGGCTGCAGCCCGCTCTCGTGGCAGGCGTCGAGCACCCGGCAGTAGTCGGCGATGGCCTGGTCGTCCGGCCGGCCGTCGAGCGGCTCGCACCGGGCCCACTCGATGCTCACCCGCGCCGCCCGGCACCCCGCCGCTGCCGCCCCGGCCACGTGGGCCTCCCAGTACTCCCAGAAACCGCCCGCTGCCCGGCGGTGGGGCGTCCGCCCCTCCACCTCCCACCAGCACCAGTTGTTGGCCGGCTGGCCGGCGCCGTTGTAGCCCCCCTCGGCCTCGAAGCCGCCGAGCGCCGCCCCGACACGGAGCCGGCTCGGGGTGCTCGACCGGGCGGTCACGGTGGCGAAGTGTGTCACTTCCGTCGAGGGGCGGCGCAGAGCGGAAAATTTGGTCGCGAAGTTCAGCCAGTCTTCAGCATCGGGGTTCACAATGCCCGTCATGCAGGTAGAGCCGCTGCGAGCGTTGTTCTGCAACGACGGCGCCGCCTCCCGTCGCGCCGTCGAGGTCATGCTGCATCGGTGCGGGTTCGACGTGGTGGGCGACGTGGCGTCGGCGATCGAGGCCGTCGTCGCCGCCAGCGTCGGCGAGCCCGACGCCGTCGTGCTCGACCTCGGTCTCACCGGCGACCTCGGGCTCGGGGCGCTGGCCGCCCTCCACGCCGCCTCGCCCGGCTGCGCGGTCATCCTCGTCTCCTCCTTCGACACCATGCGGGCCGCGGCGCTGGAGGCCGGCGCCTACGACTTCGTCGGCAACGCTGACCTGCGCGTCCTCGAGCGCTCGCTGCGCCGGCTGGCCGCCGAGCGTCGCAGGGTGCGCCAGGGCGACGGCGATGCGATCGTCGCCGCTCCGGGTCAGGTGGAGGTCGCCGCGACCTCGGCACTGACCGCCGCCGTGATCGGCAGCCGGAGCACGAACCCACCGGCCTCGTAGGCGAGGTCACCACCGTGCGCTCGGGCCAGCCCCCGGGCGATGGGGAGCCCGAGGCCGGACCCGCCCCGGTTGTCCAGGCTCACGAAGCGCTCGAAGACCCGCTCCTCCATGCCCGGCGCCACGCCCGGGCCGTCGTCTGCCACCCGCACCTCGACGGCGCCGTCGCCGGTGCTCACTGTCACCGCGATGCACCGGCGGGCGTGCCGGCGGGCGTTGTCCAGCAGGTTGGCCAGGATCTCCCGGACGGCGTCGGGGTCGAGGGTGGGGCGCTCGTGGAGCTCCGCCGCCTCCACGGTGATGTCCAGGTCGGGCGCCAGGACCCGGGCCCGGTCGGCCTCGTCGCAGCACAGGGCCTCGAGGTCGCACGCCGCCGGCGCCAGCTCCTCACCCTGGTCGAGGCGAGCCATCTTCAACAGCCCGGCCATGACCCGTGACGCCCGCGACGTCTCCCGCACCATGTCGGCCAGGAGGCGGTCCCGCTCCGACGGTGCCGGCCCCCGCAGCAGCGTCTCGGCGCAGGCCCGGATGCCGGCCATGGGGGTGCGCAGCTGGTGGGCGGCATCGGCCAGGAAGCGCCGGCTGCGGGCCTCTGAAGCCCTGGCCTCGTCGAGGGCCGTCTCCAGGGCCACCAGGGTGGAGTCGAGGGCGGACGCCAGCCACCGCTGCTCGGTGATGTCGCGGGCGATGCTCGACGCCCCGATGACCGTGCCGGTGGCGTCTCTGATCGGCGAGACGGTCAGGGAGATCTCGATCGGCGGGCCGTGCTTGGGGACGCGCACCGTCTCGTGGTGGGGGACACCGCGGCCCCGGCGCACGGCCTCGAGCGCATCGTCGACCTCGTGGTGGCGCTCGGGGGGAACGAGCACGGTGATGTGCCGGCCCACGATCTCCTTGGCGGTGTAGCCGTACATGCGCTCGGCTCCCTGGTTCCAGCTCACGACGGTGCCGTCCAGCTCCTTGCCGATGATGGCGTCGTCGGACGAGTCGACGATGGCGGCCAGGCGGTAGCGGGCTTCCTCGGTGCGCCGCCGCTCGGACATGTCGTGGACGAAGGCGTTGATCGTGCGCCCGGTGCCCTCGCCCGTCGCCCACATGATGAGCTCGGCGTCGAACGTGTCGCCGTCGGCCCGCCGGGCCACCGTCTCCAGCCGCCGCCCCCGCCGGCGCCGCTCCCCGGCGATGCGCAGCTGCTCGAGCCGGCCCCGGTGCTCGTCGCGCAGCTCCGGTGGGAAGAGCGTCTCGAAGGCGTCCCGCCCCACCGCGTCGTCCCTGCAGACGCCGAACACGCGCTCGGCGCCGTCGTTCCAGTCGACGATGACCCCGTTGAGGTCGATGGCCACGAAGGCGTCCGTCGCTGTCTCGATGATCTTCCGCGAGCGCTCCTCCATGTGGCGGCTGCGGGCGGCCGCCTCCCGCGCCTCGTGCAGCGTCGCCTCGAGGGCGTCGAGCATCTCGTCGTAGGCCGCCGCCATCTGCCCGATGCGGGTGTGGGGGCGGTCGGGGCGCAGCCGCTCGCCCCGCTGGCCGGCAGCGGCGCGCCGGGCGGTGGCGGCCATCTCCTCGAGCGGGCGCAGGGCGACCTGGGCCACGCGGGACAGCAGGAGGGTGGCGAGGGCCAGCCCGGCGAGAGTGCCGACCGCCTCCAGCACCACCAGCCGGCGCAGCGCCGAGTCGATGCCGCCGCTGCCGGCCTGGACGACGACGCGGGTGCCGTCGGGCAGGGTGACCTGGCGGGTGACGAGGCGCTGGCCGCGGTCGTCGCCGACGGGAGCGAGGTTGTCGCCGAGGCGGGGAGAGGGGGGCTCGGCGCGGTAGGTGCGGCCGTCGGGGGCGTGCAGCGTCGCCCGCAGCCCCAGCTCGGTCAGGCGGCCGGCCAGCTCTTGGGGAGAGCGGCCCTGCGCCTCGGCCCGGGCCAGGTCGGCCCGCGCGGCCAGCACGTTGCCCAGGGTGGCGTCGAGGCTCGAGCGCAGGTTGACGTAGACGAAGGCGTCGAGGGCCAGGAGCACGACGGCCACCACCGCCACGCCGGCGGCCACCACGCGGACCCGTAGTGAAGGCGTCTTCACGGGGCGCGCAGTACGTAGCCCATGCCTCGCACCGTGTGGACCACGCGCGGGCCGTAGGCCTCCAGCTTGCGGCGCAGGGCGACCATGTGGACCTCGACCAGGTTGGCGTCGTAGGCGTCGAAGCCCCACACCTGGGTGAGCAGCTGGACCTTCGACAGCACCTGCCCGGGGTGCTGGGCCAGCATGGCCAGCAGCTCGTACTCGGTGCGGGTGAGGTCGAGCTTGTGACCGCTGCGCATCGCGGTGCGGCCCCCCTCGTCGATCACCACGTCGCCCACCTGGCGCACGGCCGACACCAGCCGCCCGGCCCGGCGCAGGAGGGCCTGCACCCGGGCCAGCAGCTCGGCCATGGAGAACGGCTTCACCAGGTAGTCGTCGGCGCCGGCGTCGAAGCCGGCGAGGCGGTCGTCGATGCCGTCGGCGGCGGTCAGGAAGAGGATCGGCATGTCACTCGACGCTCGCAGGGCGCGGGCCATGGCGTAGCCGTCGGGCCCCACGGGGAGGCGCACGTCGAGCACGGCCAGATCGGGGCGGAACCCGTCCGCCACCTCCTGCAGGTGGGTGCCGTCGGGCTCGGCCCGCACCTCGTAGCCCTCGCCGCGAAGGGAGACGTCGAGGGCGGACCGGATCGGGTCGTCGTCCTCCACCACCAGAACCCGCGCCTGCTGATTGGTCACCGCCCCATTGTGGCCGGGGGAAGAACGGCCAGATGACCTAGGAGGGTTCGTCGATTTCGAGGCGGTTCTCGGCCCATCTTCAGGAAACCTTCAGCCGCTTCTTCATCTGTCCTTCAGGTTCGGCCGCCATAACTAGCTCTGTGATCAACAAGCCGCAGTCGCGCTCAGGGGAGAGCTCCGTGCCGCATGCAACCACCGCCGCCCGCGGAATGTGGGGCAACGGGGAGCCAGCTGGAGAATCTGCACAGGTCGGGGGTGGTGGCGCAGGGAGGCGAGGGGTGCTCGCCTCCCTGCTGCCTTTCGTCACGCTCGTCGCGCTGGTTGCCGGGATGCTGCCGGCGAGCGCGGCGTCGGTGACCGGCGCCGTCCTGGACGGTGGCGTTGCCGTCAACGGCGTTCGCTACGCGAAGAGCGGCAGCGCGCTGTTGTTGAGCGTGACCACTGACGACGTGACGAAGTGCGTCGAGCTCACGGGCGCCCACGAGGACCAGAAGTCAGGCACCGCCTCGACCACGTGGTCCTTCCCGCTCACCGCCAACAGCGGCAGCGGCGTGCAGACGGTGACCGCGACCGCCTACAAGAACGTCAACCCCAAGGGCAAGTGCGTCGCCGAGGCCGGTGAGAAGCTCGGTACCTTCTCCGTCTCCTACACCCTGGACAACACCGGGCCGCTCGTCACCGCCGCGCTCGTCCCCGCTGCCAACAGCGCGGGGTGGAACAGCAGCGACGTGACGATCAAGTGGAGCGCCACCGACCCGGTCGGCGTCCCCACCCCGCCTTCCGACCAGACCGTGACCGCCAACACGACCACCGCGGGGGTCACGAGGACGACGACCGCCACCGACGCGCTCGGCAACTCCGCCACCGGCTCGGTGACCGTCAAGCTGGACAAGGACCTCCCCACCATCACCCCCGACCGGAGCCCGGCGGCCAACGGCGCCGGCTGGAACAACACCGACGTCACGGTGAGCTTCACCACCGCCGACGGCCTTTCTGGCGTGGCCGGCAGCAACGCCCCCACGAAGACCTTTGGCGAGGGTGCGAACCAGACCCACACGGGGACGGTGACCGACGTGGCCGGCAACACGGCGTCCGCCACCGTCTCCGGCATCAACGTCGACAAGACCGCTCCGACCCTGAGCGGCGCGCCCACGACGAGCGCGAACGGCGCCGGGTGGTACAAGGGCGACGTCACGGTGGCATGGACCGCCGGCGACGCCCTCTCCGGGATCGCCGCCACCCCCGCGAACAGCACCATCATCGGTGAGGGCCAGGGCCTGAAGGCCACGGAGACGGTGCCCGACAAGGCGGGCAACACCACGACCGCCGACAGCGCACTCGTCAAGATCGACCGCACCGCTCCCGTCACCGGGATCAGTGGCACCTCGAACGACTGGCGCAACGGCGACGTCACCGTCACCCTGTCGCCCGGCGACACCCTCTCCGGAGTGGCCTCCACGACCTACACCGTCGACGGCGGCGCCCCTCAGACCGGTACCAGCTTCACCCTGGCGACCGAGGGCGACCACACGGTCACCTACCAGAGCACCGACAAGGCCGGCAACACCGAGGCCGTGAAGACGGCGACGGTCAGGATCGACAAGACCGCCCCGACGATCGGCCACAAGTTCACGCCGAGCTCGTACACCGACGGGGCGTGGGCGAACCAGGACGTCACCGTCACCTTCATCTGCGCCGATCAGGGTGGGTCGGGCGTCGCCAGCTGCTCGCCCGCCGTGACGAAGAGCGCCGAGGGCGCCGGGCAGCAGGTGACCGGCACGGCCAGCGACGGTGCCGGCAACAGCGCCAGCGACACGGCGACGGTCAGCATCGACAAGACGGCGCCGACCATCAGCGCGGCGCCTGACCGCGCCGCGAACGCCAACGGCTGGTACGACGACGACGTCATCGTCGGCTTCAGGTGCGCTGACGCCCTTTCCGGCATCGCCACGTGCCCCGCTCGGAAGACCCTCGCCGAGGGCGCCAGCCAGAGCGCCAGCGGCACGGCCTACGACGCCGCCGGCAACTCCGCCAGCGCGGGAGTGAGCGGCATCAACGTCGACAAGACGGCGCCGACCCTGAGCGGCACGCCGAGCACCACCGGCTGGAGCCGCGGCGACGTGACCGTGAACTGGACGGCCAGCGACGCTCTCTCCGGCCTCGACGGCCCCGGGCCGGGGCCCAGCACGGTCACCGGCGAGGGTGACGCCCTCTCCGCCTCCGCCGAGGTGAGGGACAAGGCCGGGAACAAGACGCCGTCGACGGTGACCGGCATCAAGATCGACCGGACGGCGCCGAGCACCTCGGTCAGTGTCCCGGCCCCGCTCGCCACCGGCTGGTACGCCTCGGGCGTCGTCGTCACGTTGACCGGCGTCGACCCGCTCTCGGATGTCGCCAAGACCTACTACAGCGTCGACGGTAGCGCCGCCCAGGAGTACGCCGGCCCGTTCACCCACAGCCTCAAGGGCGAGCACACCATCAAGTTCTGGAGCGTCGACGTCGCCGGCAACACCGAGGACAGGACCGCCCCCGAGAACTCCATCACGCTCAAGGTCGACGGCACCCCGCCGGTCACGACGATCTCCCTGCCGGCCGCCTTCTCCACCGGCTGGTACGCGGACATGGTCACCGTGGCCTTCGCCGCCAGTGACGCCGAGTCGGGCGTAGCCAAGACCTACTACAGCGTCGACGGCGGTGCCGCCCAGACCTACGACGGGACCTTCGAGCACCCGCTCGACGGCGTCCACATCATCACGTTCTGGAGCGTGGACGTCGCCGGCAACACCGAGGACAAGGCAAAGCCGGCCAACAGCGTCGAGATCAAGGTCGACACCTCTGAGCCGACGATCACCGGCAGCCGCACCCCGGTGGCCAACAGCCATGGTTGGAACAACACCGACGTGACGGTCTCCTTCGAATGCAAGGACAGCCAGTCCGGTGTCGCCATAGAGAACTGCACCCCCGCCACCCCGGTGACCAACGAGGGCGCCAACCAGTCGGTGACCGGTACGGCGAAGGACAACGTGGGCAAGATCGCCAGCACCACCGTCGGCGGCATCAACATCGACAAGACCAAGCCCACGCTGACGGGCGCCGCGACCGCAGCGCCGAACGCGGCCGGTTGGTACAAGGGCGACGTGTCGGTGCAGTGGACCGGCCAGGACGCGCTGTCGGGTACCGACCCAGCCACCCAGCCGGCCAACAGCACGGTCGCCGGTGAGGGCAGCAACCTCGGCGCCGGGCCCGTCTCCATCAGCGACAAGGCCGGTAACGCGGGCAGCGGCTCGATCAGCGGCATCAAGATCGACCGCACCGCGCCCGGCATCGCCGGCAAGGTCGTCAACGAGGACGGCACACCTCGCACCCCGCTTAACGGGTGGTACAACAGCGCTGCCAGGGTGCGGTTCTCCTGCTCGGACGCCCTCTCGGGGGTGCAGGAATGCGCCGGCGACGTGGTCCTCAGCGACGATGGAGCCAACCAGAACGCAAGCGGCTCGGCGACCGACATGGCCGACAACCAGAACTCCGCGACGGTGACCGGCATCAACATCGACAGCAAGGCGCCCCAAACCAGCGCCAACAACGAGTGCGAGGGCGCCAACGGCTGGTGCAGGCAGACCGCCACCGTCACCCTCACCGCCGCCGACCAGGATGGGCTCTCGGGCGTCAAAGAGATCCATTACATCGTCAACGGCGGGCAGGAGAAGACCGCCGAGGGCTCAACGACCAAGGTCCTCGTGCCTCTCCCCGCCAAGAGCGGCATGGCCACCGTGCAGTTCTGGTCGGTGGACAATGCCGGCAATGTCGAGGGGAAGGGTGGTGTCTCGCTGAAGTTCGACAACATCGGCCCGACGGTGACCCATACGGTCTCCCCCGAGGCGAACGCGGCCGGCTGGAACAACGTCGACACGACCGTCCACTTCGACGCCATCGACGACGACGGTGGCTCTGGGGTCGACATGGGCACCGTGACGCCTGACCAGACGGTGGGCACCGAGACCACCGGGCAGGTGGTCAACGGGTCCGCCAAGGACGTGGCGGGCAACACGGGGACCGACTCGGTGACGGTCAAGCTCGACAAGACCGCTCCGGGCATCACCGGCGCCGCGACCACCTCGCCGAACGCAAACGGGTGGTACAGCGGTTCGGTCGCAGTCCGCTTCACGTGCACAGACGGCCTGTCCGGGATCGCGACCTGCCCCGTGGACGCCGTCTTGACCAGCGACGGGTCGGGCCAATCGGCAACGGGCAAGGCCGTCGACAGGGCGGACAACGAGAAGTCCGTGTCGGTTGGTGGGATCAACATCGACTCGACCAAGCCGGCGATCGCAATCGAGGGGCTGAAGCCCATCTACACCCTCGGTGAGGCGACCAACCTGTCATGCTCGGCGACGGACGGTGGCTCCGGTGTCGACGCCAACGGCTGCAAGGTCACCGTCACCGGAGGCACGGCCGGCGGCGTGGGGACCTTTACCTACACGGCTACCGCCACCGACAAGGCCGGCAACATCGCTACGCAGACGGGCACCTACAAGGTGACCTACCAGTGGAACGGGTTCCTCCAGCCCATCAACGACACCGCTCATCAGATCGGGACGGCCACCAGCATCTTCAAGGCGGGCAGCACGGTTCCGGCGAAGTTCCAGCTGAAGAAGGCAGACGGGACAATCGTGCAGACGAGTACGGCGCCCGAGTGGCTGACCCCGGCCAAGGGCAGCTCGACCAGCGCGGCCGTTGACGAGACCCAGTCCTCGGACCCGGCGACCAGCGGCAGCACTTACCGGTGGGATGCAACGAGCCAGCAGTACATCTACAACTGGGGCACAGCCAAGAACCAGGCCAACTACTACTGGCGCATAGGCGTGAAGCTGGACGACGGCCAGGTTTACACAGTCAACATCGGTCTCCGGTAGGGCACGAGGGGTCCCGAAAACACAGAGAGCCGGGCCGTGAGG
>JALYMX010000373.1 GCA_030773495.1 Actinomycetota bacterium
ACCATGGCCAGCGTGGCGAGGGCCTCGGCGTCGCCCGGCGCGCTGTCGCTGCCGGCGCCCACGTCGCCCGAGTCGTCGCACGCCAACAGCAGCCGGCCCAGGGGCGACTTGCCACTGTCCTTCGACCCGGCCCACCACACCACGGCCTGGTGGCGGGCCCGGGTCAGGGCCACGTAGGCCAGCCGCAGGTCCTCGCCCCGCTGCTCGTGGACGTACTGGCGCCATGCCGCGACGAACCCCGGGCCGGTGCCCATGCCCACGTGCACCGTGCGGCGGTCGCCGGCGGCGGGGTCGTGGAACACCGCCGGGCCCTTGCTCGGGTCGGGGATCCACCCCGGCTCCCACAGATACGGGCAGTAGACGACGGGGAACTCGAGACCCTTGCTGCGGTGGACGGTGAGGATCTGCACGGCCTCGGCGTCCGACTCGAGGCGCCGGCTGCGCTCCTCGCTGGTCGTGTCCTCGCCGGCCTCGCCGATGCGCTGGCGGAGCCACCCGCCCAGCGCCGTCACCCCGAGCCCCTCGGCCACCGCCTCAGCGTGCAGGAGCTGTCCCACGTGGCGCAGGTCGGTGAGGCGGCGCTCGCCGTCGTCGATGGCCAGCAGGCGGGCGGGGAGGCCCTCGGCGTGGGTGATCGTCTCCAGCAGCGAGGCCACGCCGCGGCGGCGCAGCACCGCCGCCCACCCGTGGAGCCGGCCGTGGAGGTCAGCCAGCGCCTCCTCGTCGGCCGCCGCCACCCGCTCCGGCGTCCACCCGAGGAACGAGGTGAGCGACGCCGCCCGGGCCCGGGTGGCCGAGGCCGGGCGCTCCAGGGCCTCGAGGAGGGTGAGCCATTCGCCGGCGACCGCCTCCCGCAGCACGCTGCCGGCGCCGTTGACCACCGCCGGGACGCGGACCGAGTCGAGGGCGTCGCGCACGAACCGGGCCTGCTTGTGGGTGCGGACGAGCACGGCGACGTGGCCCGGGCGCAGGAGCTCCCGCCCGCCGGCACCGCCCTCCACGCCGCGGCGCACCACCTCGCCCCCCGAGGAGAACAGGCGCACCAGGTCCGAGGCCAGGTCCTCGGCGACGTGGCGGCGGGCGGCGTCGAGCACGACGTGCCCGTCGGGCCGCAGCCGGACCAGGCCGTCGTCGCGGTGGACGACGCGCACCCGGAGCGGCTCGGGGCAGGGGACGCCCACCAGGCCCGGTTCCCGGTTGGCGCCGGCGGCGTGCACGGCGGCGTAGGCGATGCCCGGGTGGCCCAGCCGGGCGCGCCGGAACAGTGCGTCGTAGGCCTCGACCAGGCCCTGGTCGCTGCGCCAGTTCACGGCCAGCGTCGCCCGCCAGCGTGCCGCCCGTGAGGCGTCGAGATAGGCGTACACGTCGGCGCCGCGGAACGAGTAGATGGCCTGCTTGGGGTCGCCGATGAGGACCAGGGTGGCGCCGCCGTCTGCGAAGGCCCGGCGCACGATCCCCCACTGCGTGGGATCGGTGTCCTGGAACTCGTCGACCAGCACCACCCGGTAGCGCTCTCGGAGGCGCCGGCAAGCCGCCCCGCCCCGCCCCGACTCGTCGCCGAGGGTGGCCTCGAGGCGGGTCAGCAGGTCGTCGTAGGTGATCACCTGGGCCCGTCGCTTGCGGCGCTCGACCTCCCGGCGAACCCGGACGGCGAAGCGGTAGCGCATGGCGGCGTCGCTGTCCGCCGACGCCCCGCTCGGCTCGAGGGGCGCCGACGCGTGGTCGACGGCCGCCCTGGCGATGCCGCGCGCCTCGCTCCGGCCGAACGGCGGCGTGCCGCCGGCGTAGAACCGGCGGACGTACAGGTCGTCGACCACCTCCTCGACCAGGTCGGCCAGGTCCTCGGTGAAGGTGACGTCCCGCTCCACGTCGCCGGCCACGCCGAGCCCGGCCAGGACGTGCTGACAGAAGCCGTGGGTGGTGTCGATGGTCGCCGCGTCGAAGTCGGCCAGGGCGGCGGCCAGCCGGCGCCGGCGCTGCTCCACCGCGGCTGGGGAGCCGCCGGCCAGCAGACGCAGCACCTCGTCGTCGCCGGGCGGGGCCTCGCCGGCCAGCGCCCGGGCCAGG
>JALYMX010000374.1 GCA_030773495.1 Actinomycetota bacterium
GGAGTCGCTCGAGCGGGCGGCCCGGGCCGTGCGCTCGCAGCTCGACTCCGCCCAGCGCATCGAACGGGTGGCGCGCGATGCCCGCACCCGCCTGCGGGTGCTCAACGCCCAACTCGACGAGGCCGTCGCCCGGGCTATCGAGCTGTCGCTGACGGCGGGCGACAGCGCCGAGCTGCGCCCGGTGACCGAGGACGTGGACACCCTGGTCGAGGAGCTCGAGTCGCTCCGACTGGCCCTGGAGGAGACGTCCGGGGCGACCCAGGCGAGCGGGGCGTAACCTCGCGCCCATGCTGAAGCTACTGCGTCGCATCAGCCGCTACATCAGCGCCGCGCTCACCGGGAGGTTCAACGAGCTGGCCGACCCCAAGGTCCAGCTCGAGCAGGCGCTGGCCGAGGCCCAGGAGCAGCACCGCCGGCTCACCGAGCAGGCGGCCAACGTCATCGCCAACCAGAAGCAGGCCGAGCTGCGCCTCAACCGGGCCATGGAGGAGCTGGAGAAGGTGAACGCCTCGGCCCGCCAGGCCGTCCTCATGGCCGACGAGACCACCCGGCGGGGCGACACGGCCAAGGCGGCGGAGTACACCCGCGCCGCCGAGGCGTTCGCCAACCGGCTCATCTCCGTGGAGCGTGAGGTCGAGTCCCTCAAGGCCCTCAGCCTCCAGGCCGCCCAGGCGTCCGACCAGGCCAAGGGGGCGGTCACCCGCAACTCGGTCGCCCTGCAGAAGAAGCTCTCCGAGCGCCAGAAGCTGCTCTCCCAGCTCGACCAGGCGAAGATGCAGGAGCAGATGAACGTCACCATGTCGGCCCTCTCGCAGACCGTCGGCCAGGACGTGCCCTCCCTCGACGAGGTGCGGGACAAGATCGAGCAGCGCTACGCCCGTGCCGTGGGGCGGGCCGAGCTCGAGGGCCAGACGGTGGAGAGCCGGATGCTCGAGGTGGAGCAGGCCGCCATCGACTCCGAGGCCCAGGCCCGCCTCAGCCAGATCCGCTCGCAGCTGGGGCTGTCGGCCGCCCCGGCGCCCGAGGGCGGGGCCGAGCCGGGCACGGCCGGCGCCTGAGCCCCGTCGCAATCACGGCCCCGGTCACGGCCGTCGGCCCGGCTCGTCCTCCTGTGCGGGCGCCGGGCGAGCCGCCCCGGCCGCCCGGGGGCGCCGCCGCTTGTTCCTCGTCGGCCCGACGGCCGCGGTACGCGGGTCGAGGACGTCGCGGAGCCCGTCGCCCCCCAGGTTGAAGCCGAGCACCACCACGGTGATGGCCATGCCCGGGTAGAGCAACAGCTGCGGCGCCCGTTCGATCTGGAACCGGGCCTCGGAGAGCATGGCGCCCCACTCGGCGGCCGGCGGGGGCACGCCGAAGCCGAGGAAGGAGAGGCTGGAGACGGCGAGGAGGGTGGAACCCATGTCGATGGTGCTGAACACCACCACCGTCCCGATGAGGTTGGGCAGGATGTGGCGCACGGCGATCCGGCCTCGCTAGGGGTACACCACGAGGTCGTCGCGGTGGACGACCTCGTGGGGCAGGTCCGGCGGCAGGTCGGAGGTGCGCCGGCCCGCCCACCCGGCCACCCGGTCCGCAGGGTGGCGGGTGACGCCCTTGGCGAAGACGAGCCCGTCGCCACCGGCGATCTCCACGGCCTCGTCCGCCTCGAACGACCCCTCCACCCGGACCACGCCGGCCGGCAGCAGCGAGGTGTTGCGCTCGACCAGGGCCCGCCGGGCGCCGTCGTCGACCACCACCGTCCCCGACGAGCCGCGCGCGAAGGCGATCCACAGCTTGCGGGCGGGCAGGCGCCGCTCGTGGGGTCGCACCACCGTGCCCACGCCGGCCTCGCCCACCACCGCCCCGGCCAGCACCCCCGGCCGGTCGGCGGCGGCGATCACCGCCCGCACCCCGGACCAGGCGGCGATCCTCGCCGCCGCCAGCTTCGACGCCATCCCACCACTCCCCCGGTCGGTGCCCGCCGGCCCCGCCACCCGCTCCAGCTCGGCGTCGACCTCCACGATCTCCTCGATGAGCGAGGCGTGCTCGGTGAGGCGGGGGTCGGCGGTGAGCATTCCGGGGGTGTCGGTGAGGAGCACGAGGACGGCGGCGTCGACCAGGTTGGCCACCAAGGCGGCCAGCCGGTCGTTGTCGCCAAAGCGGATCTCGTCGTCGGCGACGGCGTCGTTCTCGTTCACCACGGGCACCACGCCGAGCTCGAGGAGGCGGGTCAGGGTCTGGCGGGCGTGCAGGTACTGCTTGCGGTGCGTGAAGTCGAGGGGGGCGAGGAGCACCTGGCCGCCGACCAGCCCGTGGGACGCCAGGGTGTCGTCGTAGACGCGCATGAGCCGGCTCTGGCCCACCGCCGAGATGGCCTGGAGGGTGGCCAGGTCGGCCGGGCGGGCGCCGGCCAGGCCGAGTGCCGGCTGGCCGGCGGCGATGGCGCCCGACGTGACGACGACCACCTTGTGCCCCATGCCCCGCAGGCCGGCCACCTCGGCGCACAGCTTGTCGACGGCCCGCTGGTCGATCTCGCCCCGCTCGTCGGTGAGCGACGACGAGCCGATCTTGGCCACTACGATCACCCGCCTGTCACCTGCTCCGGCTCGTACTGGAAGGTGAACCCGCCGATGTGCACGAGGTCGCCCGAGCGCGCCCCGGCCCGGGCCAGCGCCCGGTCGACCCCCAGCTGCTTGAGACGGTGCTGCACGTAGGCCAGGGCGTCGGCGTTGGTGACGTCGCTCACCGCCACCGCCCGCTCGGCCCGCCGGCCCCGCACCACGAACGCCCCGTCGTCGCCCCGTTCCACGCGCACGCCCTCGGCCTCCGGTCGGTGGACGACGAAGCCGCCCCGAGGACCGCCGTCGGCACCCTCCGCCTCGGCCTCCCTGGCCGCGGCCACCAGGTCGGCCAGGCGGCCGAGCAGGGGCCGCAGGCCCTCGCCGGTGACCGCGGAGATGCGCAGGCCGTCCCACGGGGCGGTGGCGGCGTCGGCCTTGCTCCCCACCACCAGCCGGGGCCGGTCGAGCAGCTCCGCCTGGTAGCCGCCCAGCTCGCCGAGCAGCACCCGCTCCTGCTCCTCCGGTGGCGTCCCGTCGGCCGCCGCCAGGTCCACCAGCACGACCAGGACCCGCGCCCGCTCGACGTGGCGCAGGAACTGGTGGCCGAGGCCCCGACCCTGGCTGGCCCCCTCGATGAGCCCGGGCACGTCGGCCACCACCAGCTCGCGGTCGTCGACGCGCACCACGCCGAGGTGGGGCTGCAGCGTGGTGAACGGGTAGTCGGCGATCTTGGGACGGGCGGCCGAGATGCGCGAGATGAGCGTGCTCTTGCCGGCGTTCGGCATCCCCACCAGGGCCACGTCGGCGCTGAGCTTGAGCTCGAGGTTCAGCCACCGCTCCTCGCCGACCTCGCCCTGTTCGGCGAACGACGGCGCCCGGCGCCGGTTGGACAGGAACCGGGCGTTGCCCCGCCCGCCCTGCCCGCCACGGGCCGCCATCCACCGGTCGTCGGCCCGGGCCAGGTCGGCCAGCACGGCGCCGCCCAGGTCCTTCACCACGGTGCCTACCGGCACCTTCACCTCGAGGTCGTCGCCGGAGGCGCCGTGACGGGCCTTGCCCTGGCCGTGGGCGCCGCTGCCCGCCCGGCGGTGCGGGTGGTCGCGAAAGGCGAGGAGCGACGCCACGTTTCGGTCGGCCACCAGCCACACGTGGCCGCCATTGCCGCCGTCGCCGCCGTCGGGGCCGCCCTTGGCCACGTGGGCCTCGCGGCGGAACGACACGGCGCCGGCACCGCCGTCACCGGCCTTGACGTGGAGTTGCGCCTCGTCGACGAAGCCCGACATCGACGGTGGCGGGAGGGGCGGAGCGGTGCGCCGGCCGCGAGGCGGCGGCCCGGCTCAGGCCTCGGCGGGCGCTTCCAGGACGTCGACCAGGCGCCGGCCCTTGCGGGACCCGAACTTCACCTTGCCGGCGGCCGTGGCGAACAGGGTGTCGTCGCCGCCCCGTGCCACGTTGACGCCGGGATGGAAGCGGGTGCCGCGCTGGCGCACGATGATGGCGCCGGCCCGCACCGCGGTGCCGTCGAACACCTTCACGCCCAGGCGCTGGGCGGCCGAGTCCCTGCCGTTCCTGGTGGAGCCTCCACCCTTGGTCTTCGACATCGTCCTAGCTCCCTGCTGCCGCGGCCGGCTCGTCGCCGGCTCCACCACGGGTGATGCCCGTGATCTCGATCTCGGTGTAGTGCTGGCGGTGACCCCACCGGCGGCGGGACCGCGTCTTGTTCTTGTAGGTGAAGCCCCGGATCTTGGGGCCCTTGACCTCGCCCACGACCCGGCCCGACACTCGGGCGCCGGCGAGGGCCGGGCCGGCGACGACCCGCCCGTCGTCGACGAGAAGGACGGGGTTGAGCGAGACCTCCTCGCCGGCGCCGGCGCCCAGGAGCTCCACGCGGACACGCTGGCCCTCGCTGACCCGCTCCTGCTTCCCACCTGCGTCGATCACGGCGTACATGAGTCGTGCACCTTAGCCCAAGCAGTTCGTCGACTCCGTTCGTCGCACTGGCGATGGCGGGAACCGAGCCATGACCAACGAACCGCCGTCCTTCAGCTGCCGGTCCGGCAGCAGCCGGGCGAGCGCACGGCCGGAAACGCTGTGCAACGCGGGAACCAAAGGCAGGCACCGCCCGTCCAACCGGGCATGCGTAGAACGATCGTCCTCCCCTTGCTGCTGGTGCTCATGTGGCCGGCCCGCCCGGCCTCGGCCTCGTGCGTCCCCCCCGAACCGCTCGCCGCCCGAGTGGCGGAAGCGCCCGTGGTGTTCGTGGGCACGGTGCTGTCCACGGCGAACGACGACCGCGTGGCCCAGGTCCGCGTGGAGGAGGTCTGGAAGGGCCCGAAGCTGCCCGACCAGGTGGAGGTGCGGGGTACGCAGTTCAGCGCCCAGGAGAATGCGAGAAGCTCGGTCGACCGCACCTTCCGCATCGGGGTCCGGTACCTGTTCGTTCCCCGCGACGACGGCGACAGCTCTTCCGCGGCGGTCGGCACCTCGGTGTTCGACGACCACCTCTGCACCGCCACCCAGGAGTACCGCCCGGACCTCGACGAGTTCCGCCCCGCCTCGGTCGCCGGCCCCACCGGGCCCGGCGACGGCGAGGAACAGGCGCCCGCCGCGGGTGGTGAGGGTCGCGGCGTTCTCCCGCTCGCTGCCGCAGCCACCGCCGCCCTCGCACTGGTCGCCGCCGGAGGCCGCCGCTGGCAGCGCCGGCGTGGGTGAACCCGAGGTCGGCTCGCCCAACTGACCCCTCCGTCGCTCAGCGGGGCGCGTCAGCCCATCCGCTCGGTCATCCCGCTGGGGCTCCAGAGTGCGGGTGACCCGGGGGGTCTCGCCCTGTCGAGGCGATGGAGGACGAGGCCCCCGCGGCCTCACCATCGGCACAGCAGCGCCAGCGCCTCGCCCAGGGTGGGCTGATCGGGCACCGTCCCGCTCATGCCCTCGTCCGCCACCCGAGCCACCCGGTGCCCCTCGGCCCGGCTCCGCACGGCGGACCGCCTCTCGATGAGCGGGTTCCCGCCGGGCGGTCACAGACCGGTATTCGGAGAAATACGACCGCCGCCGCGGTCTTCACTGGTCCCGTTTGCCGGCAAGCGAGCGTGGGAAGCAGCACAGACCATGGCCGGGGCACCTCGAGCTCATCGTGCGCAGGCTTTCCTGCCAGCTGCAGGCTGAGACGCCGCCGCTGGTCTGCTCGGTGTCGGAGCGATGACGACCGCCGAGAAGGTTGAGCAGGCCTTGATGCACCGGCCCACGTCGCTCGCCAATGGCTGACAAACCCACTGGTCTGGCGGCGACGACGGGCACGGAACCCATGCCGAGGGCCGACCGGCGGCGCTCGCTGCTCGTCGCCGGGATGATCGGGGTACCGGTCATGGCAGCCCTCGACACGATCGTGTTCCACCAGCTCCTCCGCTGGCACCACTTCTACGACAGCTCGACACAAGACGTCGGCCTGCTGTCCGACGGTCTGCTCCAAGCGACGTACCTGGGCCTCCTCGTGGCCGGTTTCCTCTATCTCGCCGCCCTGCAGCGCCGCCACGTCGTCGCCCACGGACCCGCCTGGGCGGGGTTCGTGCTCGGCCTGGGTGCGTTCCAGCTGTTCGACGGCCTGGTCAACCACAAGGTGTTGCGGGTGCACCAGATCCGCTACGGGGTGGACGACCTGCTGCCCTACGACCTGACCTGGAACCTGTTCGGAGTCTTCTTGCTGGTGCTCGGCGCGCTGCTCGCCCGGCGCGCTCGCGGCGGCGGCTAGAAGGCGGCGGCGAACCTGGCACCGACAGGAGCGGCGCTGCGCCCACCGACGCCGCCGCCTTCGAGCAACACCGCGAAAGCGATCCCGCCCCGCTGGCCTACGAACCAGGCGTGGGTCGGCAGTGGGTCACCGGAGCCGAACTCGGCGGTCCCGGTCTTGCCGAGGAGGGCCGGGACCCCGGCGGCGGCTCGCCCCGTTCCCTCGGCGACGACACCTCGCATGAACGCCTGAAGCGGCTCGACGGCCGACGGCGTGGGCGACGCCGTGGGAACCTCGACCCCTCCCGGGACGGCGGCAAGCAGGTGCGGCGCCCGCCATGTGCCGGTGGTGGCCGCGGCCACGACGGACGCCATGTGTGCCGGCGTCGCCAACACCCGGCCTTGCCCGATGGCCGCCGCCGCCCGTTCCGCGCCGTCCTTGGGGACGGGGAAGACGGCAGCGTTCTTGCCGCCCAGCCCGACGCTGTAGTCCACCCCGAAGCCGTACCGGCGAGCGGCGGCCGCCAGCTCGTCGTCACCGAGCTTCGACGCCGCCGAGGCGAAGGCGGTGTTGCACGAGTGCACGAAGGCGGCCCGCAGCGTCGTGTCGCCCAACGCCTCGCCCTCGAAGTTCTTGAAGCGCTTCCCGCCGATGGTGGCCTCGGCCGGGCACGCGAGTCGTTGATCGGCGCCGTTGGCGGCGATCAGGGCGTCCGTGGTGACGATCTTGAAGGTGGAGCCCGGCGGGTACCGCCCGGACAGCGCCCTGTTGAGCGGCTCGCTCAGGGGTCGGCTGCTCACGGCGACGACGGCGCCGGTGGGAGCGTCGACGGCGACCAGCGCGGCGGGAACCGTCACGCCCTCGAGCGCGGTGTCCGCTGCCCGCTGGACGTCGGGGCGCAGGCTGGTGACGACGGGCTTCGGGGCCGCTCCCGTGAACCGGTGGAGCAGCTGCTTCTCGCCTGATGGCTTCACCAGCCGGATCTCGCCCGACGGCGTCCCAGCCAGGTCCCGCTCGTGCGAGAGCTCCAAACCCGAGCGCCCCACGACGTCCCCCCGCTGGTAGCTCGGCCCGAGCTTCTCGAGCTGCTCCGCGGTGATCTCGCCGGTGCGGCCGATGGTGTGCTCGGCGAAGCCCTCCGCCAACGTCAGCCGGGCGTCCTTGCGCTGGAACACCACGCCGGGCACCGGTCGCAGCGCCGCTTCGACCTCCCGGTACCGTTCCTCGCGCACGTCGATGAGCGGGACGAAGTGGTCGGGTTTGACCCCGGGCGCGTCGAGGGCAGCGTCGAGGCGAACCGGGTCGACGCCGACGTGCTGGTGGAGGGCGGCGGCGACAGCGGCCCGGTCCGTGATCCTGCTCGGCTGGACACCGATGGCCACGACCTCGCCCACCACGGTCAGCGGCTGGTCACCGGCGCCGAGGATGGGGGCGCGCTCTGGCCGCGTCCTTTCGCGCTCGAAGCGGTCCCCACGCTCGGCGTCCGGGTGCATGGCGGCCGGCGTCCAATCGACGAGCCAGCGGTCGTCTTGCCGCATGAACCGGAGCGACGAGCGCACCGGCCACTCGCCGAGACCTCGGACGTGATGAACAGCGCTCACGGTAGCGGTGACGCCGGCCGCTGCCCGCCGCAACTCCTCCAGGTGCAGCGACGAGCGCGAGATGCGCAGCTGGTCTCGGAACCCGGTCTGGTCGGCGGAGGCGCCGGCGCCGGGTGCCGCCAACTGATCGACGGTGCGTGGCTCGCCCTTCGACCATGCCGCGAGGAAGGCGTTCGCCACGTCCACCGGAAGGTCCTGCTCTCTGGGGGCGCTCACGATCACCACTGCAGTGACCAGCATCACCGCGGCGAGCAATGCTGCACCGACGAGCGCCCACCTCCGCCTCACGGGTCACAGCGTGCCAGAGCGGGCCGACGAGGCGTCACGGTCAGCTCAACGGTGAGAGGATCGCACCGGACGCCGGCGACCGGAGGTGGGAAGTGACGGACAAACAGGTGGGCCTCAAGCGACAAGTCGGGAGCGACGCCGGTGCTGGTGTCCGGCCGATCCTGCTGGCCATCGCGGGCGACAGCGGCACAGGGAAGACGACCCTCACCGCTGGGCTGGTGGAGGCGCTGGGCCCCGACCGGATCACCTCCGTCGGCGCCGACGACTATCACCGCTACGACCGCCAAGAGCGCAAATCGCTCCCCTTCACCCCTCTCCACCCCGAGTGCAACTACATCGACGTCATGGAGCAACACCTCCAGCATCTGTCCCTCGGACAGCCCATCCTGAAGCCGGTCTACGACCACGACACCGGCCAGCTCGGACGTCCCGAGTACGTGGAGCCGCGCGAGTTCGTGATCGTCGAGGGGCTGCTTCCGCTCCACACGGCGGTGTCGCGAGCGTGCTTCGACATCACCGTCTTTCTCGACCCGCCCGAAGAGATCCGGATCGCCTGGAAGCTGCGCCGCGACATCAAGAAGCGGGGCTACACCGAGGAGCAGGTCCGGGCTGAGCTCGAGAAGCGAGAGCCCGAGTCCGCCGAGTTCATCCGTCCTCAGCGTGCCCACGCCGACATCGTGGTGCGGTTCTCTCCCATCGAGGAGCGGGGCGAGTCACCCGAGGATCCCCTGAGCGCCTACCTCCTCCTGCGCCCGACGATCAGCCACCCGGATCTGGTCAAGGTTCTCGGCGATGACACGCGGGAGGCCATGCATCTGCAACTCAGGAGGGACGCGGATGGCAAGCCTGTCGACTCCGTCCACATCCACTCCTACGCCGACAGGAAAGACACCAAGAAGGTGGAGCAGGCCATCTGGGACGAGCTCGGCATCGACGAGCCCGTGCCCGAGACCCTCGGCATGATCGACCCCGACACTCGCGACGAGCCCCTGGCCCTCACCCAGCTCATCCTGCTGTACCACCTCATCCAGGCCAGAGAGTCGCACGTCCGCCCTGAGCGGCGGTAGAGCCGCGTGCCCGCAGAATTGGCGAGAGGGTGAGCGTCACCGCCACGAACCCCCACACCACCCTCACCGTCGTCGCTGCCCCCGATGCCGGGCGTGCCCCCCTCAACGTCACCTACACCTACTCGGAGACGAACGACGGCACCGACCCCATCGCCGACGTGGCCATCACCGACGACGGCTGCGCCCCACTCACGGCGACTGGAGGCGATGCCAACGCCAACGCCGTCCTCGATCCCGGAGAGACGTGGACGTACACCTGCAACCGCACGTTCACCGAGCCCGGCACGTTCACCAACAAGGTCACAGGAACCGGAACGTCGACCGTCGACCGGCTCGAGGCGCCCCTGGAGACCGCCCAGGGTCGGTCACCGTCCAGCCACCCCTCCCACCCCCCACCGTGCAATCGCAGCCGCCGGCGCAGCGACGACGAGAGGGAGGCCTCCCCCTCACCGGGTTGGAGGTCGCTGGTCTCGTCGTCGTCGGCCTCGCCCTGCTCGGCGCCGGAGCGCTGGTCGTGGGCACCGCCGGGCGGCGCCGGCAGCGTCGCGTCTAGAGACGCCCTCGGTCGGTTGCCGTGCGTTTCCACCCCGGACGCGAACATGCCAGGGAGCTGGCAATTGCTTCGGCTCCCTGGCATGTCGGGCTCCCGGGGGGCGGGACACGTTCCTCTTGCCCGCCCAGCGACGCTGGCAAACATGGTTCTTCGAGAAATCCCGAGCGGGCCGCGGTGGCCAGGACGGTGACGTCCCCCCCGACGGGCGCACCTGGAAGGTCGGGCGGTGCTGGGGCCTCTCGAGGCCGTCCTGGCCTTGGTCGTGCTCGCGGGCGGCGTCCTTGCGGGCTAGTGGGCGGACGGTCGACGAGGTGGCACGTGCACTGGAGAGCGGCGCTCGTCACTCCATCGTCTCGTCGAAGACGATGCCCCGCCCGGCGCACGTGGGGCACGCCCGTGACAGAGACTCCACCAAGCCCTCCGACACCCGCTTGCGCGTCATCTCCACCAGGCCCAGCTCGGAGATGTCGAACACCTGCGTCCTGGTCTTGTCCCGCGCCAGCGCCTCCCGGAACACCCTCATGACCTCGGCCCGGTTCTGGGCGATCTCCATGTCGATGAAGTCGATGACGATGATGCCGCCGATGTCGCGCAGGCGCAGCTGGCGGGCCACCTCCTCGGCCGCCTCGAGGTTGTTCCGGAACACCGTCTCCTCCAGGTTGGAGGTCCCCACGTTCTTGCCGGTGTTCACGTCGATGACGGTGAGGGCCTCCGTCCGCTCGATGATGAGCGAGCCGCCCGAGGGCAGCCACACCTTGCGGTCGAGGGCCCGGTGCAGCTGCTCGTGCACGTGGTACCGCTCGAACAGGGGCAGGGGGTCGGCGTCCGTGTCGAAGTACTCCACCCGGTCGGCCGCCTCGGGGCTGATGGTCGCCACGTAGTCGCGGACGTCCTCGTAGATGGCCCGGTCGTCGATCACCACGCCGCGGTAGTCGTGGTTGAACTCCTCGCGGATCACCCGCACGGCCATGTCGGGCTCGCGGTAGAGCAGCGCCGGCGCCCGCACCTTCTTCGCACGCGCCTCGATGTCCTCCCACTGACGCAGGAGCCGGGCCACGTCGCGGCGCAGCTCGTCGGCCGTGGCGCCCTCGGCGGCGGTGCGCACGATCAGGCCGTGCCCCGGCGGGCGCACCTCGTCGAGGACGCGCCGCAGGCGCTTGCGCTCATCGTCGGGCAGGCGCTTGGAGATGCCGTAGGTGTCCGAGCGGGGGACGAACACCACGAACCGTCCGGGCAGCGAGACCTCCTGGGTGAGGCGGGCCCCCTTGGTGCCGATGGGGTTCTTGGTGATCTGGCACAGGATGCTCTGCCCCGGCCGCAGCAGGTGCTCGATGCGGGCCTGCGCCGGCCGGCTGCCGCCCTCCACGTCGTCGGCGTCGTAGCGGACGTCGCCCCGGTACAGCACGGCGTTCTTCGGCGTGCCGATGTCGACGAAGGCGGCCTCCATGCCGGGGAGCACGTTCTGCACGCGTCCCAGGTAGATGTTCCCGTCGATCTGGGTGGCGTCGTCCTGCGGGCGGCTGACGTAGTGCTCGATGAGCGAGCGCCCCTCCAGGACGGCGATCTGGGTGGTCTGGTCGTCCACGTGGACGCACATCAGATAGCGCCCCACCGGCCGGCCCTTGCGCTCGCGCGCCCGGGGCCGGTCGGACGCGGCGCCCTCGAGGACGTCGTCGGCGTCGGCATCGGCGCCGGCCGCCGCGTTCACGGGAACGGCACCCGGCGCCGGCAGCGACGTCGCCCGCCCTCCCCCACCCTGGCG
>JALYMX010000375.1 GCA_030773495.1 Actinomycetota bacterium
GTGCTCGCCCGCCAGCAGGCCCTCGAGCACGAGCTCGGGGCGGCCACCGAGGAGCGCCGCCAGCTCGACGAGCGGCGCGACGGCGCCCGCGATCGGCTGGCCCGGGCCGACACCCGCCTCCAGGGGACGCAGGCCGAGCGCCACGCCCGTGAGCGTGAGCGGGCCGACGCCCTCGAGGCGCAGGCCCGTCTCGCCGCCACCGAGCTGGCCGTCCTCGCCGTCGGTGCGGTGGACCCCGACCGGGACCTCACCCAGGTCACCGCCGGGCTCACCTTCGCCCGCACGGCGTTCGACCGGCTGCGCGACCTCGAGGTCGACCAGAAGGCCCAGGACGGCGTCACCAACCGGCTCCACGGGGCGTTCACCTCGCTGCGCTCGCGCCTGGCCACCGACTTCGACCCCCATCTCGACGCCAGCGACGGCGTCTCGCTGTGCGTCGCCCGCCTGGGCGGGCAGCTCGTCGGCGCCACCGGGCTGGAGCGGGCGCTGGCCGAGCAGGTGGAGCGCCGGCGCACCACCCTCTCGGAGGAGGAGCGCGACGTCATCGAGCGCCACCTCCTCACCGAGGTCGGCACCCACCTGGGCGAGCGCGTGCACGCCGCCTGGTCGCTGGTCGACCGGATGAACGAGCAGCTGGCCGCCCATCCGACCCGATCGGGGGTGTGGCTGCGCCTGTCGTGGGAGGCGGCCCCCGACGCCGGTCCGGCCGCCGCCGAGGCGCTCAAGCTGCTGCGCCGGGACGTCAACGTCCTCACCGCCACCGAGCGGGCCACGCTGGCCGCCTTCCTGGCCGAGCGGGTGCGGGCCGGGCGTGACGACGCCGAGGGCGCCGACGTGGTCGAGCGGTTGACCACGGCGCTCGACTACCGGCGCTGGCATCGCTTCGTGGTGCACCGCCGGGGCGCCGGCGGGGCCGAGCAGTTCACCGCTCGCACCCAGGCCTTCGGCTCCGGCGGAGAGCAGGCCAAGCTGGCCCACCTGCCCCTCTTCGCCGCCATGGCCGGCTACTACGGCTCGGCCCGGCCCACGGCACCGCGCCTGCTGGTGCTCGACGAGGCGTTCGCCGGCATCGACGACGACCAGCGCGGCGACTGCATGAGGATGCTCGTCGAGCTCGACCTCGACCCCGTCCTGGCCAACTTCGGCGAGTGGGGGTGCTACGCCGAGGTGCCCCACATCGCCGTGTACCACCTGGAGCGCACTCCCGGCGTGCCCGGGGTCGCCGCCCTGCGCTTCGTGTGGGACGGCCACGGGCTGCGGGAGGACGACCCGTTCCTCGACGAGCGGACGGCGGTGCCGAGCGGGGAAGTGGCGTCCCTCCTGCCGTGAGCGAGCTGGCCGGCCGGCCCGAGCTGCGGCGCCTGTGGGAGGCCGCCTCCCGGCGGCTCGAGCAGACCGGCGGGCAGCTCGACGGGGTGCGGGCCGTGGTGACCGAGCCCTCGCCCGACGAGCGCCGGGCCGTCGACCGGCTGCTGGGCACCCGCAGCCGGGGCCGGGCGCTGCGGGTGCCGCTGGACCGCCTCGACGCCCTGCTGCGCGAGCGTGCCGGCACCTCGCTGGCCGAGGTCGTCGTGGTCTCGTGCGGGCCCCTGCGGGACCGCCCGGGCGAGCGGGCGGCCGCCAACGACGCCGATCGCCGGCTGTGGGCCGAGGCCGATCGCCACCCGGCCACCGGGCGCCACCCGGAGCTGGGCGGCTGGTTCGACCGCCTCCGGGTCACCGGCCGCCTGCGCCGCCTCGACGACCCGACCCGCCGCCTGGGCGAGGCACTCGACGTACTCGAGCACCTGCCCGCCCCCGAGCCCCTCGGCCGGGCCCGCCTGGCCGCCACCGTCCTCGGCGACAGCCATGCCCTCGACGACGCCGCTCCCGTGGGCCGCCTGGTGGTGTCGGCCCTGGCCCACCTGGCCGGGGCGGCCGACGGCCCGCTCGGCGCCGGGGACCGTCGCCGGCTGTGGGCGCAGCAGGGCGTCTCGCTCGACGAGACCTCCTCCACCGTGCTCACGCTGGGCCTGCGCCCGTTAGTCGAGGGGCCGCTCACCGACGCCGCCGCGAGGTGGGCCGGCGCCGGCGTGGCCCTCCCGCTGCCCCTCGCCGCTATCTCGGCCGAGCGCTGGCGCGTCACCCCCGGCACCCTCGTGTCGGTGTGCGAGAACGCCACCGTGCTCGAGGCGGCCGCCGCCCGCTTAGGCCCCGCCTGCCCGCCGCTGGTGTGCGTGGAGGGCAACCCGTCGCTGGCCGCCCGGCTCCTGGTCGCCTCGTTGGCCGAAGGCGGCGCCAACCTGCGCTACCACGGCGACTTCGGCGCCGGCGGCCTCGCCATCGGCAACATCGTGATCGGCGAGCTGGGCGCCGCTCCCTGGCGGTTCGACACCGTCGCCCACGCCGGCGCCCTCGCCACCGCCGGCTCCGCCGACCGGCCGTGCCGGCCACTTGCCGGGCGCGTGCCTCCCGCGCGGTGGGACGACAGGCTGGCGCCGGCCATCGAGCACGCCGGTGTGGAGGTTGAGGAAGAGCACGTCCTGCAGGACCTGCTCGCCGACCTCACGCCGCCGCAAGACCGCTCCGGTCTTCCCGCCTGAGCCGGCCGTCCCTCGCCGGGGGCCCCTGCAACCACCGGTTG
>JALYMX010000376.1 GCA_030773495.1 Actinomycetota bacterium
CTCGACTTCTGCGCCGAGCACCAGCTCGCCGCCGACATCGAGCTCATCAGCGCAACCCAGATCAACGACGCCTACGAGCGTGTGCTCGCCTCCGACGTCCGCTACCGGTTCGTCATCGACGCGGCAACTCTTGCGGCGTAGGGGTGAGACCAGCGACCGCCGGCTGGCGGTCCCGACGGCGCCGTTCGGCAGTAACTTCGTGACACGCCCGTCGTGTTGGCGTCGCCAATTGCCCCGGCGCGCTGTCGGGCGCGCCGCACTGAGCAGGCGCGCCGAACCCTCAGCTCGGGCCCGGTCGTCGGTGGATCCAGGCCAGCCGCCCGAAAACGGCACGAGCGCGTGCGCTCGGTGACTCACCGGCCGGGCAGCGCCCGACGAGCGGGCGCGGCATCCTTCCTGGATGGCATCGATGCCGTTTATCACTCTCAGCGCAGCCAACCGCGTCGAGGGATGGGCGACCGCGCCGCTGCCATTCGAGCCGACGGGGTGGATGCTCGACTACCGCCGGGCGCTGCGGGTCGCGATCGGCGGGCTGCCGATCGCCGCTCGGCGCACGCTCGTCGGCTGCTACGGCAGCGCCGGCGACCGGCGGTGTGACGTTGAGAACCTGCTCCTCTACAACGTCGGCGTGAGTGCCTTCGCCCACCTCCAGGTGCAAGACGTCGTCCTTGTGCGCTCGACCTGCTCGGAAGGCTGCGAAACGGCGAAGTCGCAACTCCCAAGGCGACAACGACTGCAAAGTCGACTGCCGAACGAGCGAAAAGGACCACGAAGACGTCAGCGCGGAAGGCCGTCGCGACAACCAAGGCGACACGAGCCGCCCGAGACGGTCGGTGGAAGAGGTGAAGGACATCGCCGCCGAGGGCGAACTGGGACAAGGGGTCGCCAACCGGGCGATCGCTGAAGTCGAGGCGCTGCACTATCAGGTGGAGGTGAACAAGCGGGGCCTGAGCGTCACAGCGCTCACCAAGACGCTGAACGACCGCTGGGAAAACGGTTGGCGACTCGCCCACATGCTCGAGCAGCGCGGCAACACCGTCCTCGTGTTCGAGAAGCGCTACGTGAGCGCAAACTGCTCAGGTCCAGGGGTGTCAACGCCGCGCCCGGGTCGGATTCAAACGATCCGTGCCGTACGCTCGCCTACTCGCCTTATCTCCGTCGTGATGCACAGGGAAGCGAAGCGACGCATCTACTCGCCGAGTGTTGCGGGGCGGTTCTCACCCCGCGCAACGTCGCGGTAGGCGACCCGCTCCTTTCGGACCTTGGTTGCCACTCGTCGCTCTTCGACGACAACGTCCTTCTTCAGGCGGACTCGCTCCCGCGGCACCACTTGCTTGTCGATGACGAGGCGCTCCTCATGGAGAAGCACGACGATGTCGTCGTCGAACGCCATCGGTTCACCCCCTGGGTCGGGGAGCTCACCAGCGGTTCGGCCCGCTTCCCGCTCCGCCTCGCCCACCGGCTCGTACTCAAGCTCCACCACCTCGCGGCGCAAAGGGACCGTGATGGTCACCTCCTCGGTAAGGACGTACTTGCGAAGGCGTGCCCGGCGCGCCGGGCGGCGTTCCTTGTGGAGCCGCACCTCCTCCTCGGAGCGGACCATGGCCTCAGACGGGTCCTCCCCGGTGACCTCTTGGCGACGAGCAGGGTTTTGCTCAACCGTGAGGCCGTAGTGCTCGTAGAGCGCCTCTTCTTCGTCCGACGTCAACAAGGCGTTGGGCTCGGCACGAGGGGCCGACTTGATCAGCTCCGCCCCCCAAGGCACGCGAACACCGCCGTCGCCAACCGTCGCGCCCTTCACCGGGACGAAGCTGTTGTTGGACGCGAACAACCCAGTGGAGACGAGAAGCCATGCGGCCGCCCCCCTCGCCTCGTCGACGTAGACGTCGGCGAGCTTGCCGACCTTCGTACCGCTGACGTCGACAACTGGGGTGCCGAGCAGAGACCGAGCGCGCTCGCGGTCGCTAAAGATCTCGTCGGCGCCGCCGCCCTCGGACGCCACCTCGCTCGGTGCGTCGTCAGCCTCCATCGTGGCCTCCTCTCGTTCACCCACCTACCGACAAGGCGGTTGCGGTGACACCCGCGCCCCACCCGCTGCGGTGCCGGCTTCGAGCACGGATCGAAAATACCCTTTCTCAAAGCAGCTTCAATCCCGCGAATTATGCCGGCGAGTCCAGCGCTACGGCGGCAAGACCTTCACGTCGGGCCCCCCGACCTCGAGGTGGACGCCGGCGCCCGCGAGTTCGCCCGCGCCCTCCTCAGCAGTGACCCCCACCCGTTCGGGGAAGTCGGCGCCGTGGGGGACGACTGTCGCACGAACGTCGACGTGGTGGGCCGGGGCAACCCGCACCCGCGACTCGGTGCGGACGATGAGCTGCACCCAGACCCGCGTCGCTCCGCAGCTGACCCAGAAGCCCTCGTTGGCAGGGACGGCGACTACCGATGCGCCCTTCAGTTCCACCTGGCGCCCGACGTAGCCGGCAAGGGCGTCGGCGGTGACCGCCGCCAGCCGCGAGCCGTCGGCGCCGAGCGCCGAGCAGCCTGGAGGAGGCGGCTTGCGGGGCTCGTCTCGACTGGCGAACACCATCGCAGCAACGATGACCACCCCGGCCATCCCGACTGCGGTAGCGGCCTGCGCCGCCCGGCTACGGGAGAGCCGCCGGGGACCTCCGACGCCGGCACCCGCAGGGATGAGGGCGGCGAGGCCGCGACGGCGCTCGACCAGGGCGGGAGCGACGGCGGCGCACGCTGCGCAATGCAGTAGATGGTCCTGCACTCGGAGCTGGCGCTGCCGACGTTGGTCACCAGCCGACAGCGACATCAACACGGGATGACAGCGATCGCTCGGAAGACGAAGCCGGCGAAACGCCAGCACGTACTCCACTCGCAATCGTGCCCGGGCTCGGGCAACCTTGGTCGCCACTGCCCCCGGTGTCGATCCCCGCCGCTCAGCCAGGCCCGCCGTGGCCGTTCCTTCCACGTCCCGGTCCACCAGGGAGTCGCGGTCGGCGGGCGAAAGTCGGGAGAGGGCTTCGCGCACCGCAGCCTGTTCCTCTGCCGCCAGCAGGACGGCCTCGGGGGTGTCGGGCCGCAACGGGTCGAAGAGCCGGTGCTCACCTCGCCGTTCCCGCTCGGCCCTGCGGAACTCAGAAGCAAGGACGTTGCGTGCAACGATGACCGCGTAGGCGACGAGCGACTCCTCCGACAGCCGGCCTCGAGCTTCGAGCACCCGCACGAGGGTCTCTTGGACCACGTCGTCGAGCGTGCCCGGGGGCGCTCGCGGGGCCAGCACCCGCCGGATCACCGGCTCGAGCGCCACGACGGCGCCGTCGTCTCCTCGTTGTTGCGACATGGTGACGTAATCCCAGGGGTCGATCGGCGTCTTACTAGGTGAGGGCGAGCATAGCGACGGCCTGATGGGCGTTCCCAACGTTGTTCGCGCCCGTCCGGCAGCCGGAGGCTGCTCTTTTTCGTCGCGGTCGTGGTGGGTCTATTTTCAGAAACTCGCCAGGTGCGACGGCGTTGTTACAGGGTAGTTACCGCCATATCCGTTTTCTGAACAAGGAGCCAGGGTATCGGCTCGCTACACGTGACGACCCAGGAGGACCGAGCATGGCGTTGCTAGTTGCTGCGGTCGAGTGGAGCCGGGGGATCGAAGACGCCTGGAGCAGGGTCGCCGCCTTCGTCCCGAAGTTGGTCGGGTTCCTGCTCGTGCTGTTCATCGGCTACTTCGCGGCCAAGGCCATCGCGAGGGTGGCTGACGCCGTTCTCGAGCGGGTCGGCTTCGACCGGGCCGTGGAACGCGGCGGGGTGAAACAGGCGTTGTCGAAGTCGAAGTACGACGCCTCGGACATCGTCTCCAAGCTCATCTTCTACGGGCTGTTCCTGCTCGTGCTCCAGATGGCCTTCGGGCTGTTCGGCCCGAATCCGGTCAGCGATCTCATCGCCGGTGTCATTGCCTACCTGCCCAAGGTGTTCGCCGCCATCGTCATCGTGGTGGTGGCCACGGCCATCGCCGCCGCCGCCAAGGAACTGATCTCCGCGGCCCTCGGTGGCCTCAGCTACGGCACTGCCCTGGCCAACGTCGCCAGCATCGCCATCGTCACCCTCGGCGCCTTCGCGGCGCTGAACCAGCTGCAGATCGCGCCGGCCATCGTCAACGGGCTGTTCTACGCCCTGCTCGCCGTCGTCGCCGGGTCGGCGATCGTGGCGATCGGCGGCGGCGGGATCCAGCCCATGCGCCAGCGCTGGGACAACGCCTTGGCCAAGTGGGACGAGGAGAAGCCCCGGATGCAACAGGAGGTACGAGGGGCGTCGACACGAATCTCGTCGAGGACGCAAGAGCTGTCCGAGCGGGTGTCATCGGACGCCGGAGGCTCCCGATCGGTCAAGGGGGGGTAACCCATGGCGCAGAACACCAACATCGGTGCCCGCAGCCTCACCGGCCGGCGTCACTACGGCCTCCGATGGCTACCGTGGCTCGCCCTGGCGTTGCTCGCCTTGCTGGCGCTGGTCATCTTCCTCATCGTCACCAACGTTGCTGACGACGACGACCGAGCCGGCGTCGACGTGGGTGACGACGAGCAGGCAGCGCCGGCCGCTTCTCGGTCACCCCCAGCCGCCGAAGTCAGGCAACAGCCCGGGGCGGCGGGCACCCTCACGACTGGCGGGACGCCGCTCTCCGGCGCCAGCCTGGCTGGCTTCAGCGGTCAGGCAGTCGACGGCTGCGGGGTCGTCGTCGACGCGGTGGTGGCCGACGAGGGGTTCTGGGCGCGCGTACCGCAGGGCCGCGTCTTCGTGTTCCTCACCCCGCAGGCCCGCACCAAGGCCGGCGAGTCGCCGTTCCAGGTGCGTGCAGAGCAGCGGGTGGACCTGAGCGGGACCGTGCGCCGGCTTCCCGCTGATCTCACCCCTTTCGGCGTCGACGACAACGAAGGCGCCGCCGAGTTGCGCGCCCAGGGGTACTACGTCGAGGCGACCTCGATTCGCCTGAGCAGGTGACCGCGACCAGAGGAGGCAATCGTGACCATGCCCACGAACAACGAGGAGCTCCGGAGCTGGGTCGGCAAGCCAGTCGTCGGCGAGGCCGACGAGAAGCTCGGCAAGGTGTTCGACATCTACCTGGACGATCAGACTCACCGACCGGAGTGGCTGGCGGTGACGTCGGGGCTGTTCGGCACGCGGATGAGCTTCGTTCCCCTGGCCTCGGCCAGCGCCGACGAGGAGGAGGTTCGCGTTCCCTACGCGAAGGAGCAGGTGAAGGGCGCGCCCACGGTGGAGGCCAACGGCGCGCTCACCCAGGAGGAGGAGGCGGCGTTGTACCGCCACTACGGCCTCGAGTACTCCGAGCGCAGCTCGGACTCGGGGCTGCCCGAGGGCGGCGCCAGCGGGGGGAGCGACGAGGCGATGACGCGCTCGGAAGAGGAGTTGCGGGTCGCCAAGGTCAACCGAGAGCAAGGGCGGGCGCGCCTGCGCAAGTGGGTAGACGTCGAGCGGGTCGAGACGACGGTTCCCGTCACCCGCGAGGAGGCCCGGGTGGTGCGCGAGCCCATCCACGAGGGCAATCTCGACGAGGCCATGCGGGGTCCCGAGATCAGCGAGGCGGAGCACGAGGTCGTCCTGCACGAGGAGCAGGTCGTCGCCGAGACCCAAGCGGTGCCGAAGGAGCGGGTCCGGCTCGAAAAGCAGGCAGTCACCGAGGAGCAACAGGTGGAGGCCGAGCTGCGGAAAGAGCGCGTGGGCGTCGAGGACGATCGCCCACGCCGCGGCTAGGTCGCGGGGCACGGCGGTTGACGTGGGCGGCGGCATCCAGCCAGTGACGGCGTTGGCCGTCGCACGGCGCAACCGCCACGCGCCGGGTCGGGAAGGGCGCCGGCCGCTGCGCCTGCCGTCGCTTTGGCTCGATGACATCGACTGGGACTGGGGCTTGAGCGAAGGGCAGCACTGCACCGGTTGGTGCCCCTGGGCTGATGCGCCGACGAGGGCCGCTGGCGAACGGGGACGCCGCGAGAGTCAAAGCCCCTTCCCAAGACGTGGAGGGACGTGTTAGGAATCTTGCGCCGCTCCTTTTCGTGCTCAGCGTGCCGTTGCACCGCTCGACGAGGACTGGCATAAGGCGTCGTGAGCCGGAGAGCTGGGGTCCCGGGCCGTGTAGCCAGGGAGGGCGTCGCTCACCGACTCTCGGCGAACCGACAAGGAGGAGCGAAATGAGCCCGGTCGCCATCCAGAACCCGCAGGAGGTCATCGGAACGAACGCCGTGGACAGGCGGGGCGAAAAGATCGGCAGGGTCGCCCCCCTCAACTTTGACAACCACACCGCGCACCCGGAGCGGGCAAGGGTGGCTCTGGCGGCCCTTGCCAAGCTCACGCTGGTCTCACCATCGGGAGCGGCGACCGCTGCTGGCGGCGCGTCGGTCGCCTACGGCCTCGCGGAGGTCGAGACGGCATCACCTCGAGACTCTCGCTTGCCTCGAGCGCTGGGCGAGGGCGCCGAGGCCGGGCTGCGAGCACCCACCCCGTTGACGAACACCACAAAGAAGGAGCGGCCAGAACTCGTGCCCGCGGCCACAGCGGCCCGGGGGCGCCGGGTGGCGAGGGGAGAAGATCGCTGATGTCGCGACGTATGGAGGGCGGTGGTCCGGGCGACGAGCGGCCGCTGTCGGAACTCTTCTCGGAGATGACCAACGAGGTCAAGGAGCTCATCAGCAAAGAGGTCGAGCTCGCCAAGGTCGAGACCAAAGAGCAGTTCTCCAAGGCGGCTAAGGCGGGGGGAATGCTGTCCGCAGGCGGTGTGCTCGCCCTCTTCGCCGCCCTCTTGCTTTCCTTTGCCGCCGCCTGGGGCTTGGCCGCGGTGATCCCCACCGGCTTTGCCTTCCTCGCAGTGGGCCTCGTCTATCTCGGTGTCGCCGCAGTGCTGTTCAAGCAGGGCCGGGCGCGACTGGCCGACGCGCGCCCCGTCCCCGAACAGACCCTCAAGACCCTGAAGGACGACGTGAAGGTCGCCAAAGACGCGTTGTCGCGCGGTGCGAGCGACACGCCGTGGAGGACGACTGAGCCACCGTGGAGGAGAAGCTAGATGGGAGCGCGGGCGCGGGAGCTGACCAGGGACATCGAGCGAACCAGGGACGAGCTCGGCTCAACCCTCGAGGCGGTCGGGGATCGGGTGGCGCCAAAGAAGGCGGCCGCCCGGGCCAAAGCCAAGGTGGCCGACAAGGTGGAGGAGTTCCAGGACCGGGCCAGCCCCAAGCGGGTTCTCGAGCGGCGAACGGAGGGCCTCCGACGCGGGATGGGCAGCGCTCGAGGGTCAATGACGGGGAGCAACAAAGACATGACCGACGACGACGAGGCCAGCGACGAGAGCGCGATCTCGCCGGCGTCGGGCACGGCGAGCGGACGAGCCGGCCGGCGCCTGTACGAAGACCGCGACCCAGCCGCGCTCGACGAGGACCATCCCCGTTCTGCTCCGATGGCCCTTCGGGCCAAGGCGGCGAGCAACCCGCTCCTCGCCGGAGTCGTGGTCTTCGGCGGCGCAGTGCTCTTAGCCGCAGTGCTCAAGCGCTCGCTGCGGGCCCAGCAGGCGGCCCGGCGGAGCCAGCCGATCGAGCCCGTGGACGAGAACGCCGTCCGGGCCGGACGCGACGCGACCGCCAACTTGGAGGAGTCGGCCCAGCAGGGCATGGAACAGGCGAAGGAACTCGCCAGGGGCGCCGCCGAACCGAACCAGGGCCAGTCCCGGACCTCGCCGAGGCGGCCGACGAAGGCGAGCACCAACAGGGCCGCCCAGCAGCTGAAGGGCCAGGCCCAGGGTACGCAGGGCGAGTTCAATCGCCAGGTGAGTACGGCGCGACGGCGAGTACAGCCTCAGCGGACGGCCTCGGCGAGGACGGTCGAGGCCGAGGCCCGGCGCCCACCGGCGACGGCCAAGGCGGCCGGCAAGCGCTCGACGAGCCGCACCGTGGGCGCGGCCAAGGCCGCCAGAACCACTGGGCGGACATCGGGGCCCCAGGGCTAGCGCCGGTCGTGGCCGCGGTGGAGAAGCTGTGACGGCTACGGCCGATGGGCAAGCTCAAGCAGTTGGCGCGCTGGGTTGTCGTTGGTGCGCTGATCGTGAGCGAAGAGCACACTCGTCGCAGGCGCGGTCGACCCATCGACGTGCACGGCCACCTCCTCGCACCCGTGCCAGACGGCGACGGGGAGGAGCACGTCGCAGGACCACTTCAACAAGACGGAGGAGAGGCGATGAGCCAGACGACGACGCCGCAGGTTGGTGGTGGGCGAGATGGGCAAGCACCGCAAGGACCGACCGACCTGGAGCGGCCTTCGTGGTTGGGCGTGGTGAAGCGCACCGTTCGTGAGTTCAAGGAAGACGACTTGGCGGATCGGGCAGCCGCCCTCACCTACTTCGGCGTGCTGGCCATCTTCCCGGCCATCCTCGCCCTGGTCTCCATCCTGGGCTTGGTGGGGCAATCGGCGACCCAGCCGCTCATCGACAACCTGGGCAAGGTGGCGCCGGGAGAAGCGAAGAACATCGTCACCGCGGCGGTGCAGAACCTGCAGAAGAGCCGCGGTACCGGCGCCGTCCTGTTCATCGTGGGCCTCGCCACGGCGCTGTGGTCGGCTTCCGGCTACGTCGCCGCGTTCATGCGCGCCTCGAACGCCATCTACGAGATCGAGGAGGGTCGGCCCATTTGGAAGAAGCTCCCGGTTCGCCTCGGCGTGACACTCGTGCTCGTGGTGCTGCTGGCCGTCAGCGCACTTGCCGTGGTGCTCACCGGCGGCCTCGCTGAGCAGGCCGGCCGGCTCCTGGGCATCGGGCAGTCGGCGGTAACCATCTGGGACATCGCCAAGTGGCCGGTGCTTTTGGTGATCGTCAGCTTGATGTTCGCCATCCTCTACTGGGCGTCGCCCAACGTGAAGCAGCCGGGCTTTCGTTGGATCACCCCCGGTGGCCTGTTCGCGGTGATCCTTTGGGTCGTCGCCTCAGCGGCCTTCGCCGTGTACGTGGCCAACTTCGGCTCCTACAACAAGACCTACGGGGCACTCGGCGGCGTGATCATCTTCCTCGTGTGGCTGTGGATCTCCAACATCGCGGTCCTGCTCGGCGCCGAGTTCAACGCCGAGCTCGAGCGTGGTCGGCAGATCGAAGCGGGCCACCCGCCGGAGAGGGAGCCATTCTTGGAGCCGCGCGACACGAGAAAGATGAAGAACCCTCCCTCGTAACGGGAACGCCGATCCGAGTGGAGCGAGCGAATGCGGGAGCTCCGAGAGCGCGGTCTTCCTCATGGATGACGATCTCGGATCTCGGGTCGCCATCAGCGGACGGGGAGCTGTGCGGTGGGGGACACGCTCCCCATCGTGACAACAAGAAGAGTGACCGAGGAGGACGATGACGGGGGCCTGGTGAGGACATCCTCATCGAGAAGGACGGCGAGAGTTGGTGCTGCGGCGGAGGAGCGGTATCGAGTCGGGTCGCTACGCGACTCCAAGAGGGCGGTTGTGAGGGCAACGCGGCTGCCCTTGTCGACAAGGGCCAGGCGCGCTGGACCGTCGAGGCGGGTGAGGAGCACGTCGAGGGGCACGTTGACGATCCTGGGCTGTTCGATTAGGCGGTGCTCACCGTCCTCCCTTGACGACGCCGGCTCTGGCCGCCCCCGCCGAGGACCTCCACGAGCGATGACCGCGGTGCTCTCGAGGCACGCGTTCCTTACGGTTACGAGTCAGGGCACGTGCTGCTCGGTTTCGGTCGCGTCCTCCGTGCCACTGCCCAGACGAGTGCGGCGGCCGGTTTCGAGGAGCCCGCTCGGGTAGGAAGGAGAGGTCATGGCTGCGCTGCGGTTGGCACCCAAGCTCTCGAGCACCGAGTTGGCCCGACGTTTCGCCCAGGATGACTCGCGACGCGTTCAGCTCTTGATAGCCGAGCTCTTGACCAGGGCCGTCGGCCGCGGTGGAAGCGCCGACCAACTCACTGTGGCGTGGCGAGACGACCGCTTGCGCATCGGGGCACGCGACGCCAGCTCGGAGAAGGCAACTCCACCTCGCGTCGACACTCCCTCGCGATGTCGTGACCTCTTGCTCGTGGAGGACCTTTCGGAACAGTGGGGCGTCGAAGTGCAGGACGGTGATGCCACGTGCGACGCGTGACCGCGGTCGGAGTTAGCAATCGAGCAACGCCGACGCTTGGCGCCGGCGCTCCCCGCGGCGGCCCCACTCGGCCCATTGCATTGCAGAAACGGTTTTCACCTCCGCTCACCCCGTCTCTCAGCGCGACTGCAACCTTGCCGGAGCGCAGGCGCGATCCTCGCCTGTCGATGCGAACTCTGGTCGTGCTTCCGACCTACGAGGAGGCAGCCAACCTCGAAGAGGTCCTGCGGCGCCTGCGGGCGGCGGTGCCCGACGCCGACGTGCTGGTGGTGGACGACTCGAGTCCGGACGGCACGGCCGAGGTTGCCGAGGCGCTCGGGCGCGAGCTCGGACGGATCGAGGTGACGGTGCGACCCCCCAGGTCCGGGCTGGGCAGCGCCTACCGGACAGGTTTCGACGAGGGTCTTCGACGCGGGTACGAGCTGCTGGTCGAGATGGACAGCGACTTGTCCCACGACCCTGCGGCGCTGCCCGCCCTGCTGCAGGCAGCGCAGCGGGGAGCTGACCTCGTCATCGGCTCCCGCTACATCCCTCGAGCACGTATCCGAGACTGGTCGCGCTGCCGCCGGTCCCTCTCTCGCTACGGGAACCGCTACGCGGCCCGGCTGCTGCGGCTGGGCATCGCCGATGCGACCTCCGGCTTCCGGGTCTATCGCGCCACGGCGTTACACCAGGTCGACTTAGGGACTGTGCGAGCGAACGGCTTCGGGTTCCAGGTTGAGATGGCCCACCGGATCGCAATCGCTGGTGCACGCATCGTCGAGCTGCCGATCGAGTTCCGAGAGCGGTCACGGGGGAGCTCGAAGATGTCCGTCCGCATCGTGGTCGAAGCCCTCGTGCTCGTGGCCTGGTGGGGGGTGCGCGACCGGCTCCGCCGAGGCCTCGGCCCGACAGCGGCCGGTGGCGGGGCAGGTGTGTTGAGAAGCGTGGACTCCGCCAGGTCGTCAGGCCCCCACCATCCGGCACTTCTGTCGCGCCTTCGGCCCTTTGGTCGCTCGGTGACGGGTAGGTCGTTCTAACAGAAAGGAGCAGTAACTTCCATGCACAAGCTTGTGAGGAGACCCGCCGCCGCCTTGTTCGCCGGCGTGCTCGTGCTCGGCGTAGGGGCATGCGGCGAGGAGGAGGGCACGGAGGAGGTCACCGAGACGGAAACAACGGTGGCCACCGAGACCGAGGAGGTCACCGAGACCCAGACGCGTGCGCCGACGGAGACCGAGACGGAGACCGAGACGAAGACCGTCCGAACGGAGACGGAGACGGAGACGGAGACCGAAACGGAGTTCACGACGACGACGAGGCGGTAGGGACCTCGGTTGGCGGCAGGGGCACCAGCGCGGCGCCACTCCGGCTCGCGCCGGCGCCGCCCGGCGACGCGGTGGGGCGTCGAGGAGACGGCAAGCGAGACCGGCGACGAGCGTCGCCACCGCGAGGCACGTCCGGCCTCGTCGTCCGTTTCGCATGCGCGTCGTGTAGCGGTGCTGGTGCCGTTGGCCTTGGTCGTCGTCGGCGGAGCGCTGCGCTTCGCTGGCCTCGACACGCCTCGGCGCACCTACTTCGACGAGGTGTACTACGCCAAGGACGCCCGATCGATGCTGCACCACGGCGTCGAGGTGGAGCGCCCAGCTCACCCCCCGGTGGGGAAGTGGCTCACCGCTGCCGGGATCGCTGTCGCCGGCTACAAGCCGTTGGGGTGGCGGCTGGCCAGCGCGGCGGCCGGGACGCTGGCCGTCTTCGTCACCTACCTCGCCGCCTCGCGCCTGTTCGCCCGGCGGTGGCCAGCCGCCCTCGCCGCCCTGCTCGTGGCCGTTGATGGCCTGGCCTTGACCATGAGCAGGATCGCCATGCTCGACGTCTTCGTCGGACTCTTCGTCGTCACCGGTTTCTGGCTCGTCCTGATCGCCCTCGACCGCCGTGCAGAGGCGTGGCGGTGGCTCGCCCTCGCCGGGGTCTCGTTCGGGTTGGCGGTGGCCACCAAATGGTCCGGCGTCTTGGCCCTCGTCGCCGCTCTCATCCTTGTCGTCGCCTGGGAGCTCGCGCGCGCTCGGCGCCACCGCATGGGGAGAAGCGAGCTCGCTCGGCGTGCCGGCGTCGGCGCGCTGTGCCTACTGGTGCTGCCGGCTGGGGTGTACGTCGTCAGCTATGCGGGCTGGTTCGTCAACTACGCCGCGTCGGACGCCGGGCGCGATCGCTGCCCGGAGGGAGGCTGCGAGGTGGGCGTGCTCGAGCGGGGGCGGGTGTGGTGGCAGGAGCAGCTCGAGCTCGTTGACTACCACGCTCGTTTGCCGACGACGCACCCCTATCGCTCGTCCCCGGCGACGTGGCCGCTCATGACCCGCCCTGTCCTCTACTACTTCGAGTGGTGTACACGCGAGAGGTTGGCCGCGGGGCAGCGGTGCGTCGTCGAGGTGGGCAACCGAGCGAAGATCCTCGGGCTCGGCAACCCCGCCGTGTGGTGGGTCGCCCTTATCGCCTACCCCGTCGTCGCCTGGCTTGCCCTCGTCCGACGCCGCCGACACGCCGCGGTGCTCGCCGTGTTCCTGCTCGTCCAGTACCTGCCGTGGCTGGCCGCGGGGAAGGACGGCTACCTGTTCTACGCCACTCCGCTCGTCCCGTTCATCGCCATGGCCGTCGCCGCCCTGTGCGTCACGACGACGAGGTGGCGAGCCGTGCGGTGGTTCCCGGCGACGACTGCCGCGCTGGCGGTAGTGTCGTTCGTCTACTTCGCGCCCATCTGGTACGGCATGGAGGTACCGAAGCCGGTGCTTGACGAGCGGCTGTGGCTCGGGTCTTGGCGGTGATGCGCGGCTGGCGCCGACGCCGGTCGTCGTAGGGAGACGATGACGATCAACAACAGGACGACAGAGCGGCAAACGACAGCGGCACCGAGCGGCGCGTACCCGACGCCGGGCCCGACGCCGGCACGCCCGGCGAGGTAGGCGAACTCGGTGAGGAACACCGCGAGGTCAACGGCCAGGAAGGCGGCGAAGGGCGCAGCCCGGGGCAGGAGAAGGACCAGCAGGGGCAAGAGCCACAGGTCGTACTGCGGTGAGAAGACCTTGTTGGTGACAAGGAACCAGGCGAGGATAGGCAGCACGAGCCCCCAGGTCGCGGCCGGTCGCAGACGCCGCACCCCGACGATGACGATTAGCGTGGCGCCGACGGCGAACGCCACGGCGCTGACGAGGTTGAGCACGGGGGGCCCGAGGACGAACAGGTCTACCTCGCCCGCCACGGCCCACAGCGTGGCGAAGTTCGCTCCACGATCGCGGTTGAACTCGAAGAACCACTTCCACCCGTCGAACGAGAGGAGGGCGAGCGAGAGGTTGACCACCGCCCAGCCGGCGGCGGCCCCGACGACGTGACGAGCGGCGGCGGGGCGGTCGCCCTGGCGCAGCCGGGCGATCACGACGAGGGGGACGAGCAGCGCCGGGAAGAGCTTCGCCGCCGCCCCCAGGCCCGAGGCGACGCCCGCTGCGGCGTCTCTCCCGGAGACGTGCAGGGTGACCGCCAGCACCAGGAGGAACACGGGCAGGGCGTCCCAGTTCAAGAACGCGTAGAGGACCATTGTGGGCGCCGCCGCCCACCACAGTTGCCGTATGGGCGGCGCCTGCAAGCGCCGGAACAGGGCAAGGGTGGCCAGGAGGAACGCCGCGTTGAACAGGGCGTTGACGTTGTAGAAGGCGAAGGCGCCGCCTCCGAACGCACGGGCCATCGATGCGGCGAGGTAGGTCTGCGCCCCGATGAGCGGGGGATATTCGAGGGGGTCGTCGACATAGGGGATACGCCCGTCGGCCAAGCCGTGCGTGAACCACAGGGCAACGGCATCGGAGTAGCAGTAGCGAGTGAGCTCCTCGCCCCCCTCCCAGTCCCCGTCCAGCACACAGCGAGCGCCCAGCCACCACGAGAGGAGCAAGGCGAGCAGTGCTGTCACCCACGGTGCCCACGTGAGAACCCGAAGTCCGCCCTCTCGCGACCGCGTCCGCCGCCGGAGCCGAGCGCCCCTCGGTGCCGCAGATGCCACGCCGTAGGGTAGTTGCGGGCGGGGCCGCCGCGACCGCAACGAACGGCCGTCGACCCCAGCGGCTGTCACGCGGGGATAAGGCGGGAACGACTTCGCAGTCGTGAGCGTTGCTAAGAGCGGAGCCGCTAGCCACGACGATGCCCACTCCGCGCAGTCTCCGCCTCCTGCTCGGGGCAGCGCTTGGTGGGGTCCGGCATTATGACGCCCATGGCGGAACCCGCTGTGTGGGTCTACAAGAACAACGCGAAGGGCCACGGCTACCAGACGGCGACCGGCGACTGGGACTCGTTCTTCGCCGAGCCCGGTGACGGCACGTGGGGGGGCGAAGCGACGATGGGCAACGCGAGCCGGGCGCGGATGCGCGAGATGCGGCCCGGCGACCTGGTGCTCGCGTGGCAGTCCGACCGTCGACGCGCGATGGGCGTGCTCCGCTTCGACGGCCTGGTACAGAGCGCCGACGGCGAGCGCATGAGCTTCACGCCGATGGCACGTTTCGCGACGCCGGTGCCGCTGCTCGAGCTGCGCGCCCACGTGCACGGTCTCGAGAACGTCGCCGCCTTCCCAGCCTGGGTACCCGCAGACGCTGTACCGCACGTCACCGAAGGAGGCGCGTCTGCTGCTCGACGTGTGCGGCTACAACCGAGCGAAGGGGAAACGACGAGGCGACGAGGGCAGCGACCCAGTGGACGAGGTGCAGGCCGCTGTCGCCGCGGGCTTCGGTGACGCCGAGACGAACAGGAAGGTCGAGCGCGCCGCCGTGCGGGCCGTCACCGACGACTACGAGTCGAAGGGCTGGCATGTCGAGTCGGTCGAGGCGGCTCGGTGCGGTTACGACCTCGTGTGCCGACGCAACCGCAAGACCGAGCACGTCGAGGTGAAGGGCGTCAGCGGATCGAAGGTCGGTTTCATCCTCACCGAGGGCGAGCGGCGGAAGGCAGAGGATGATCCGTTGTTCGTGCTCGTCGTCGTCACCAACGCGCTGACCGCGCCCCGGTTCCGGCGTTTCGCCGGTCGCACGACCCTCGATCGGATGACGCTCGCGCCGATCTCGTGGAAGGTGACGGGCTGAGAACGCACCATGCCGCGGTGCGGCCCGTCATTCGTCGGGCGACGCCGACTGGTGCACAATCAGCCGGTCGACCATGCGGCCGGGGCGGTGTCGGCTGGGGCCGTTCCCATTCGGGAAGAGGTGCCGCATGATGCGCGCCTCGCCGCCGGCCCGGTCGCGAAGCAGACGCTCCAGTCAGGTGTACCGGAATACCGGCACGTCCGGGGCGCGCAGGAACGTCGGCCGAGAGAGGCTCGGCCACCGGGCACCTGTCCGGTGTTCGGAGCGGCTTGCGTCCCAGGGTTGGTGGGTGACTGAACGCGGAGAACGGGCAGTCAAGTGGAGCTCACGCCTCGGGGGGGCGTTCCCTCATCAAGCATCTGTGAGCGGCGGCGACGTGGGTGTCGCCGCCCAGCTTGCAAGCAGTGCGAGCCGGTCCGCGGTGGGTGAGCCGGGCTCGGCGGTGTACACGGCGAGGGTCAGTCCCGGGTCGGCCGGGAGGGCCATCGTGTCGAAGA
>JALYMX010000377.1 GCA_030773495.1 Actinomycetota bacterium
GGGCCAGCCTGTCGGCCACCGGGGTCAACGGCGTCGGGGCCAGCAGGGCGGCGGCCATGAGCGGCACCGGCACCCGGGTGGCCTTCGTGTCCGAGGCCGCCAACCTCGTCCCCGGCGACACCAACGCCGCCCGCGACGTGTTCGTGCGCGACCGCCTGGGTCGCACCACCGTGCGGGCCAGCGTGGCCAGCGACGGGACGCAGGCCTCCGGAGACAACATCACCAGCGACCACCCCGCCATCAGCGCCAACGGCCGCTTCGTGGCCTTCGACTCCAACGCCGCCAACCTGGTGCCCCTCGTCCCCTCCGCCTCGTCCCTGCAGGGCGGCGACACCAACAAGGCCCACGACGTGTTCGTGCGCGACCTGGCCGCCGGGACCACGACGAGGGTGAGCGTGTCGTCGGCCGGGGCCGAGGCCAACCGGACCAGCACCGACCCGGCCGTGAGCGCGGATGGGCGCTTCGTGGCCTTCGTCTCCTTCGCCACCAACCTGGTGGGCGCCGACACCAACGGCGACGGAACCTGTGACAGCGGCTGTGACACCAACAACACCGCCGACGTGTTCGTGCGCGACCGCGACGCCGATGCCGACGGGGTGTTCGACGAGGCCGGGGCGGTGGTGACCGAGCGGGTGAACGTGTCCTCCGGCGGCGATCAGGCCGCGGCGCACAGCGGGACCAGGCCCGCCATCTCCGCCGAGGGGCGCTACGTGGCGTTCGTCTCCCGCGCCGCCAACCTGGTGGCGGGCGACACCAACGAGGCGGCCGACGTGTTCGTGCGGGACCGGGTGACGCGGACCACCGAGCGGGCCAGCGTCTCGGACACCGGCGCCCAGGCGAGCGGCACCAGCGCCGGCCCGTCGCTGTCCGGCGACGGGAACCTCGTCGCCTTCGACTCGCGTGCTACCAACCTGGTGGCGGGCGACACCAACGGGGTCGACGACGTGTTCGTGCGGGACCGGCGGGCGGGGACCACTATCAGGGCCAGCGTGTCGTCCACCGGCGCCCAGGCGAACAACGTGTTGGGGGGAGGGAGCCAGAGCGCCGCCATCTCCGCCGACGGCCGCTTCGTCGCCTTCGACTCGCGTGCCACCAACCTGGTGGCGGGCGACACCAACGGCGCCCCCGACGTGTTCGTGCGCGACCTCACCGCCGCCACCACCATGCGGGTCAGCGTCGAGGCGGGCGGCGCCCAGGCGACGTTCGACAGCACCGCCCCCGCCCTTTCCGCCGACGGCAACCTGGTCGCCTTCCAGTCCAACGACCCCCACCTGGTGGTCGACGACCTCAACTCCACCACCGACGTGTTCGTGTTCGACCAGCTGCTGTGCTCGGGGAAGGCTCCCACCATCGTCGGCACCCCGGGGGCCGACGCCATCACCGGAACCGGCGGCGCGGATGTCATCTCCGCCATGGGCGGCAACGACAGCGTCGACGGGGCCAAGGGCAACGACGTGGTGTGCGGGGGCGAGGGGGCCGACACTCTCCGCGGCGGCACCGGGGACGACACGATCTTCGGTGAGGCTGGCGACGATTCCCTCTTCGGTGACGCTGGCAACGACACCCTCGACGGCGGCGCCGGTGCCGATGCCTGCGACGGGGGCGCGGGGTCGAAGGACAAAGCGACGGCCGGCACATGCGAGAAGACGAGCGGGGTGCCGTGACCTGTCCTCGCGGCAACCGCTTGGCGGCGCAGTGACCGCAACGCGGAACTGGCGCAAGCTGCCGGCGCCGGCCACACCCCACGCCGACACCCAGCGCTGACCAAGGGGGCGTCGCTCGCGCCGCACTCGGGGGTTGGATCTGGCGGGAGGTGTACGCCACATCTACCCCGCGCACCGCCGCCGGCGACTACCACGCCTTGGCCTTCGCCAATGACGGAACCGTATCGGCCTGTAAACCGGCTTGGGATCCACAGAGCTCCATAGCTTGGAAGTGAGGATGGAGCATGGATCTGTCTTCTCGCGCCACATCGCTGACAGTTGATGTCGCCGGGCATCGCTGACACCTGAACCGTCGCCGTGTCACGCTGGTCCATGCCTCGAGAAGTGACAGCGATGGACATCAAGATGCCCGTGGCGACGCTGCCTGAGGACGCCAAGTTGGCGCCGTGGTGTCCTACAAGTGGGGAGCCCGGTATCGAGCGGAGGGCCACGGTGGACTCGAGGACCGCTCCCGGGCAAGCGGCCCAACGGTCGCAGCGCCGTCGAGCTCGAGGACGCCGTGGTGGGCGCTCGCAAACAGCTGGCCGACGAAGGGCTGGACAACGGGCCGGCGTCGGTGCAGAAGCGTCTTCGCGCCGGCGGCCTCATGCCCCGTGAGAGGCGACGATCTCGCGGATCGTGTCCGGCGAGGCCAGGTCACCGCGCAGCCGGCCAAGCGACCCCCGACCCACCTACGCCGCTTCGAGCGGGCCGGCCCCAACGAGTGCTGGCAGGGCGATGACACCCACTACACCTTGGCCAGCGGCCAGGAAGTCCGGATCATCAACATCATCGACGACCACTCCCGCTACAACGCGGAGAGCCTGGCCATGGCCAACTGCACCACCGTGCGGGTGTGGGAGGCGTTCTGCCGGGGTGCGAACGCCTGGGCCTGCCAGCCGAGTTCCTCGACGACAACGGCCGGGCCTACACCAATCGACAACGAAGCCCCAGCGGTGTTCCAGGCCCACCTGGGCCGTCTGGGCGTCGGTCAGCTCCGCTCCCGGGCCCATCACCCCCAGACCTGCGGCAAGGTCGAGCGCTTCCACCAGACCCAGCGTCGGGGCTCAACGCCCAGCCCGTGGCCACCACCGTGACCGAGCTGCAGGTGCTCCTCGACCGCTTCCGCCAGATGTCACGATATGCTGGTGATCCACCACCTCGGCCGGAGGCCTTGGGACCATGCCTGAGGTGGATTTCGTGCCGTGCCTTCTCCGTCCCCGGGGCGGCCCTGCGGACGGGGTCGTCACGCTCAGTCACCCCGTTGCTCGACGCCTACGTCGAGCTGGTGACCGCCCGGGCGCGGTGCAACACAGTGCTGGCAACCGCGTTCGACTTGAAGGTGTTCTTCTCGATCGTCGCCAAGGACCCCGTCGATGTCGTGACCGCCGACGTGCTCGCGTTCATCGAGGCCCAGCGCCGGCCGCGCCGCGGCGCCAGGGTGGTGCGGATTGAGGACGGCGAGGCTGGCCTTTCGGCCGCACGATCAAGCGGCGGCTGGCCACGGTCGCCGGGCTCTACGAGTACCTGATCGTCCGCGGCGACACGGGGGTCACGCGCAACCCCCGTTCCTCGCGGGCTGGCGATGCGTTGCCCCGGCCAGCGGGCCGGGCGCACGCGCCGGGACCGGGCGATGGTGGAGGCGGCGATGCTGCTCGGCGGCTTGCGCCGCTGCGAGGTCCTCGGGCTGCGGCTGGAGGACCTTCGTGCCGGCGAGCGGCAAGTCTTCGTCGCCGACGGCAAGGGCGGCCACCAGCGGATCGTGCCGATCTCGAGCCGCTTCTTCGCCTCGGTGGCCGACTACCTGGAGGCCGAACGGCCCCCGGACTCGTCAACCGACCACGTCTTCGTCGTGCTCAAGCGGCTCCGGCGAGGCCAGGCGCTGAGCGCCGCCGGCCTGGACGAGGTCATCACCGGCGCTCGCCGCCGGGCCCGATCGAGCGGCTCACCTGTCACCAGCTGCGCCACACCTGCTTTCACCCGAGTCCTCGAGGCCAGCCTGCGTCTGAATGGCTCCAGCGCCATGCCGCCGCGGATGCGGCTCACCGGTCGAGGGCGACAGCGCCGCCTCGGGGCCGAGGACCTCGGCCAGGGCGGCCTCGATGTCGCGGTCGGACAGGGCGCGCACCCATCCGGAGATGACCAGCGACGCCAAGGCGTTGGTGCGGGTCACGCCGGTGCCGAAGAGCCGGGAGCAGAACGCCTCGTCGGTGTCACGGAGCTTGGGGCGCTGCAGCTCGTCGGGGCCCATCGTCGTCGTCCCGGCGCTCGTAGCGGCCCCCGCCCAAGAACTCGTCGACCTCGCCTCCACGGCGGTCTGCATCATGAGCCGCACGCTCAGCCTCCTCGAGGACCGACGCCAGCTCGGGATCCAGCCGAACAGCTCGTCGATCTGCGCACGCAGGCGCTCGGTGGGAGATACTCGTCGTGCCACGGGTGTAGGTCCTTCTTCGTTGCTTCGCAGGTTTCGAAGGAACCTACGCCCGTCGCTCATTTACACCAGGGACCGGACGTCACCGCCAACCGAGCGAGCACATCGGACCCACGTTACGGCGGCCGCCGAGGAACGTGGGGAGGTTTCCTAGGTTTGTTCATTGCCCTTCGCCCCGATGTGGTCTCGCCTCATCACCGCTGCTCGCTGTGTCCTGAGAGCAAGCGTTGCACCGCCGAGGCTGCCAAACGTTACGAGGACCACTGCTGCGAGCAGCACGACGAGCGGGTTGTCGGCCAACGACGATGCGCTCGATGAACCGTCCGAGGAGGCTACCTCCGGAGTCGCGTCCGTGGTGCTTGCCCCGTCTGGGCTTGCTGGCGCCGCGGGCTGGCCTTCACCATTCGCGGTCGTGACCTGGAACATGGCTTTTGCTATATCCGCGACGCTTCCGTCGGGCCGGCGGGAGACGACCACGACGGCGTAGAGGCCCGGCCGCTCCTCTGGGATAGTGACTGTGGACGAGAAGTTGGGGCCGTGAGTCGCGTGCAGGCGAACGCCGTCCAGGGCGTTCCAGCGCACCTCAACAGGTGCTTGGAGGAAATTCAGGCCTTGGACGGTGACGGGCGATCCGGCCGGACCGAAGGCGGGCTGCAAGGTGACGAAGGGCAAATAGCTGCCCGGGACACATGCCCACGCCTCGCCGAAGAAGGTGAGCACCGACGCGAGGGCGGCAGCGCCAATCAAAAACCGATGTCGAGCCACTTTTTTCCTCCATCTTGGGCCACCAATGCTGTTTGGCGACGGAGTGGCCGCCGCGTCCATGTTCTTGTCTAGTCGCTACACGTACTCGCTGCCATGCCGTGAGCAGGCAGGTCAACGGCGGCCCAAAAATTGGTTCTCCTCACCCCTGGTACGTACAGGCGCGTCATGGCGCCGCAGGAGAGGTGCATCAATGAGATGACAGCGGCTGGCCGACGTTGAGCCACCGACGTGGTGTCCGAGGTGAGCGCGACGACCGAGTAGGGGTCCCCACAGGCGACAGACGACCACCGCATCAATCTTCGAGAAGCCACCAAGCGACCCGAACGAGATGATGCGGTCGCAGTCCCCGCAACAATGGACGCGCTCGGTGGCTTTGAGCGGCACCTCAAGGAAAACGGCAGCGATCTGCTGCGAGAGATGATCAAGAGCTTCGCTCGAGCAGCTCATGGCGTCCGAGGCCGACGCCCGCTGCGGCGCCAGCTACGGCGAGCGGACCCCGGAGCGAGTGACCAAGCGCAACGGCTACCGCGGCGCGACTTCGACACCCGGGCGGGGACCATCCCGCTCGCCATCCCCAAGCTACGGCGATGCAGCTACTTCCCTGAGTGGCTGCTCAAGCCGCGGCGTCAGAGCGAGCAGGCCCTCACGCAGGTGGTGTGCCAGTGCTACGTCGAAGGCGTCAGCACCCGGCGAGTGTCGGGGCTCGAACCTCGCGTTTAACCTCGATTGTTCGCGCGGACCCGTGATCGACCGGTCGTAGCTCCGCGAAAGAGCCCTCCTGGCCTGGGAGAATGCCTGTTGTCGACGCAGGTAATCCCCACAGGAGGAGGGCTCCTTGAAGGTGCA
>JALYMX010000378.1 GCA_030773495.1 Actinomycetota bacterium
CGCCACCGCAGCGGGGACCCCGAGGGCCACGAGCTCGGCGTGAGGCGACGCCACCGCCGGCGCCGGCCGGGGCCGGTAGGTCGTCGCCGCCGCATCGACGGCCTCCTCCGACGACCCCGTCCCGGTCGAGGCGACCACTCGGCGCAGCACCGCCTCGAACGAGGGTCGCGCCGTGGAGGGCACGACATCGTCGCAGGAAGGAGGGGCGCAGGAAGGAGGGGCGCAGGAAGGAGGGGCGCCGGCCGCCGCCCGCTCCTCGTCGCTCACCCGGTCCACCAGGTCGAGCAGCGATGCCGGCGTGGACGTCACGGCGACGGCCGCGGCGTCGAGCGAAGGCTCCCGCGACCGCGCCGGCGGATCCTCGTCGACCTCGATGCTCACCTCGACCCGCTCGCGGGCGAAGAAGCCGGCGATGCCGCCGTGGCGCACCTTCTCGGCCCGCACGATCCGCGCCGCGGCGCCATGAGTGTCGGCCACGTCGGCGAGGACGGCCTCGAGCGTCGGCCCGTCAAACGTGTGCTGGCTGGGCAAGGTTCACCACTCCGATGGTCTCGACCCGCAGCTGGGGGCCCAGCTCGGCGTAGGAAAGGACGGGCAGGCGGGGGGCGGCGGCCCGCACGAGGCGGCGGATGGCGGGGCGCAGCGGCGCCGAGCACAGCAGCACCGGCTGCTCGCCCAGCTGCTCGGCGGCCTGCACCCGGGCCGCCACCTCGATGGCGAGCCGCTCGACCTGCTCGGGGTCGAGGGCGAGGAACACGCCCTGCTCGCCCTGGCGCAGCCCCTCGAGCAGCGAGTGCTCCACGAGAGGGTCGAAGGTGAGCGCGGCGAGGCGGCCGTCCAACGCGCACCCCGCCGAGATGGCGGGGCCGAGCCCGGCGCGGGCGGCCTCGATGAGTCCCTCGGCGTCCTTGCTCAGCCGGGCCCGCTCGCTCAGCGCCTCGAAGATGCGCACCAGGTCGCGCACGGCGACACCCTCGTCGAGCAGGCCCTGGAGGACGCGCTGGATCTCGCCCAGCGTGAGCAACGCCGGCGTGAGCTCGTCGACCACGGCCGGATCGTCGACCCGGACGATGTCGACCAGCGCCTTGACGTCCTGGCGGGACAGCAGGCGCCCGGCCTGCTGGCGCACCACCTCGGCCAGGTGGGTGGTGACGACGGACGAGCGGTCCACCACGGTGGCGCCGGCCAGCTCGGCCTGCTGGCGTAGCTCGAGGGGGACCCACCGGGCCGCCAGGCCGAAGACGGGCTCGACGGTGGGCGTGCCGGGCAGCCCCGACAGGTCGTCGCCGATGGCCAGCACCATCCCGGTTGGCGCCTCGCCCCGTCCCATCTCCACGCCGTGCACCTTCACCACGTAGGTGTGGGCGGGCAGGTCGATGTTGTCGCGCGTGCGCACCGAGGGGATGACCACGCCGAGGTCCACGGCCACCTTGCGGCGAAGGGCTCGCACGCGGTCGAGCAGGTCGCCGCCGGCACCGGCGTCGACCAGGTCGACGAGGTCGTAGGCGACCTCGAGCTCGAGCGGCTCCACCCGCATCTCGGCGGCCAGCTCCTCGCGGCCGTCGGGCGCCGGCGCGGGTGCCTCCTCGGCGCTCCGCTCCGCCGTGGCCTGCGCGGGGTCGCCACCGGCGCGGGAGGCGATGAGCAGGACGGCGCCGCCCACGACGAGGAACGGGACCTTGGGCAGCCCGGGGACGAGGGCGAGGGCCATGACGGCGCCGCCCCCGACGCGCAGCGAGCGGGCCTGGCGCCCGAACTGGTGGAGCAGGTCGGTTCCCAGGTCGGCCTCGGTCGCTGCGCGCGTGACGATGATGCCGGTCGAGATGGAGATGAGCAGGGCCGGGATCTGCGAGACCAGCCCGTCGCCGATGGTGAGGAGGCTGTACGAGGAGATGGCATCGGTGATCGGCATCCCCTTCTGCACAACGCCCACGATGAAGCCACCCAACAGGTTGATCATGGTGATGACGACGCCGGCGATGGCGTCGCCCTTCACGAACTTGGACGACCCGTCCATGGCGCCGTAGAAGTCGGCCTCGGCGGCCACCTCGACGCGCCGTCGGCGGGCCTCCTTGTCGTCGATCAGTCCCGAGTTGAGGTCGGCGTCGATCGCCATCTGCTTGCCGGGCATGGCGTCGAGGGTGAAGCGGGCGGCCACCTCGGCCACCCGGCCGGCGCCGTTGGTGACCACGAGGAACTGGATCACGACCAGGATGAAGAAGATCACCAGGCCGACCACCAGCGACCCGCCCACCACGAAGTTGCCGAACGCCTCGACGATCTTGCCGGCGTAGCCGTCGAGGAGGACCAGACGCGTGGAGCTGACGTTGAGCGCCAGGCGGAACATGGTCGCTACCAGCAGCAGCGAGGGGAGCACGGCGAAGTCCAGCGGGCGGCGCACCTGCATGCTCATGAGCAGCACGAGCACGGCGACGGCGATGTTGACCACGAAGAGAAGGTCGAGGACGAAGGCGGGCAGCGGCACCACCATCATCACGACCACGGCGATGATGGCGGCGGGGATCCCGACCTGTCCGATGCGGCTGGTGCTCACTGGACCTCTCGTGCTGCGGCGGTCCGTCCGTGGCGTTCGTTGCGTTCGCTCGCGCCGTCCCTGGCGCTCGCCCTCCTATCGGTCGCGCCCAGCCCCAGTTGCGCCGTTCGCCCGCCCGGCCGTGACGAGCGGGCCGGGGACGCGGTGGAGGCCGGCGGCGGCCCCGCGCGACCGGAGGGAGAAGATGAAGGCGAGGACCCGGGCCACGGCGTCGTACAGGTCGGCCGGGATCTCCTGGCCCAGCTCGCACGCCCGGTACACGGCGCGGGCGAGAGGCACGTCCTCCACCATCGGCACCCGAGCGCGGTCGGCCTCGGCCCGGATGCGGGCGGCCGTCTCGCCCGCCCCCTTGGCCACCACCCGTGGGGCGCCCCGCGCCGGGTCGTACCGCAGGGCCACGGCCACGTGCGTCGGGTTGACGAGGACGACGTCGGCGCCGGAGATCTCCGACATCATCCGGTTCCTGCTCATGGCCAGCTGACGGGACCGGATGGCCCCACGCAGGTGGGGGTCGCCCTCGGCCTGGCGGTTCTCCTCGCGCACCTCCTGCTTGGTCATGCGAAGGCCCTTGGCCACCCGCCGGCGCTGGAGCGAGTAGTCGAGCGCGGCCAGGACCAGCCCGGCCAGGGCGACGGAGCGGGCCAACGCCAGCGCGCGGGCGGCTAGCAGGCTGACCAGCGACGGGACCGGCATGCGCCCGGCGTCGACCAGGGCGGGGACGACGTCGCGCATGGAGCGGAGCACGAGCAGCGTCAGCAGCGCCGTCTTCATCAGCGTCTTGGCCGCCTCCCACACGCTCTGCGGCGACAGCAGCCGCTTCAGCCCCTTGAACGGGTTGATCCGCTCCAGCTTCGGCGCCACCAGCTTTCCCGACGGGGCGAAGCCCACCTGCACCAGGTTGGTGGCCACGCCGAGGGCCATGAGCCCGAGCGTGAGGGGGGCCACGACGAGGGCCGCGTCGCGCAGGCCCGTGCCTAGCAGGCGCAGGGCGCCGCCGGCGTCCGGCTCCGATGCCACCCGCTCGGCTTGGGCGAGCAGGGCCCGGAGGCGCCGCCCGCTGTGAACGGCGACGAGCGGGACCAGGTACGTGCCGGCCAGCACCGCCGACCAGGTCACGAGCTCGGTCGAGCGGGGGATGCGCCCTTCGCGGCGCGCCTCCCGCCGCCGCTTCGGGGTGGGCGCCTCGGTGCGGTCCGCCCCGCTCACGTCCGGAACAGCTCCACGACGGCCGAGCCCGAGCGCACGCTGCGCTCGACCAGCGCGTCGACGGCGCCGGGCAGCACGGGCAGGGCCAGGCCGATGAGCCCGAGGGTGAGGAGGATCTTGACGGGGAAGCCCATCGCCAGCACGTTCATCTGAGGGGCGGCACGCGACAGCAGGGCCATCCCCACCTCGGCCAGGAAGAGGGCGCCGAGCAACGGGGCGGCGATCTCCACCGCCGCCACCATGAACGTCCCGACGCCTCCCAGGGCGAACTCCGAGAGCCGGCCCAGCGGCGGACCGGAGAGACCGACGGCGTCGAACGAGTCGAGGAACCCGCGGAACAACAGGACGTGGCCGTCGATGGCGAAGAGCAGGGTGGCGGCCAGGAGCTGGTAGAAGCGCCCGAACAGCGAGGAGGTCGTCTCCGAGAGGGGGTCGAAGGCCTGGGCGACGCTGAACCCGCCGAACAGGTCGATGAGCTCGCCGGCCGCCTGCACGGCGGCGAGGGCGACCATGGTGACGAAGCCGAGGGCCAGGCCCACGGCCACCTGCAACAGCACGGCGCCGACGAGGGACGCCACCTCGAGCGACGGTGGGTCGGCGGCCAGCCGATCGGCGACGGGAAGAGCGAGCGCGGCGGCCAGGCCGACCTTCACCGGCACGGGAATGGTGCGCGTCCCGAAGGGCGGAACGAGGGCGATCCACGCCGCCGCCCGGACGACGGCGAGCACGAAGGCAACCAGCAGGCCCGGCGAGGCTTCGATGGTCACGGCGTCGCCCAGGTGCTCACAGGAGGCCGGGAAGGGACTCGAACAGCGACCGCGTGAAGGCGACCATCTCGTGGAGCATCCAGTTGCCGGCCAGGAGGACGACCATCCCCACGCCCACCAGCTTGGGGACGAAGGTGAGGGTGACCTCCTGCACCTGGGTCACCGACTGCAGCAGCGACACGCCGACACCGATGGCCAGGGAGACCAACAGGATGGGTGCCGACAGCTTGGCGGTGATGAGCATGGCCTGCAGGGCGATCTGCAGGACGGCGGTGTCGTTCATGTCACTCCCGGTGTCGTGGGCGCGCCGCGTCAGTTGAAGCTGGACAGCAGGGCCCGCACGATCAGGCTCCATCCGTCGACCATCACGAACAGCAGCAGCTTGAACGGCAGGGAGATGAGGATGGGCGGGACCATCATCATCCCCATGGACATCAGTGCCGAGCTCACGATCATGTCGATGACGAGGAACGGCACGAAGACAACGAAGCCGATGATGAAGGCGGTCTTGAGCTCCGACAGGATGAAGGCGGGCACGAGGGCGGCCATCCCCACGTCCTTCGGCGTGGCGGGCCGATCGGCGCCGCTGGCCCGGATGAACATGGTGAGCTCGCCCTCGCGCGTCTGCTCGAGCATGAACGTACGCAACGGCTCGACGGCGACGTCGTAGGCCCTGCCCTGCTCCATCTCGCCCTTCAGGAACGGCTGGAGCGCCTTCTCGTTCATCTCCGACAGCGTCGGTCCCATGACGAACAGGGAGAGGAACAGTGCCAGGCCGACCACGACCTGGTTGGGCGGCACCGATTGCACCCCGATGGCGCTGCGGGCCAGCGAGAGCACCACGACGATGCGGGTGAAGCTGGTCAGCATGATGAGCAGGGCCGGTGCGATCCCGAGCAGGGTCAGCAGCAGGATGATCACGACGCTCTGACTGGGGACCTTGCCGTCGCGCGACGGTCCCAGCTGCAGGTTGATGGTCGCTCCGGCCCCGTCCTCGTCCGGGGCGATGGGCGGTATGCCGGGCACCGTCACGTCGGGCGATGGCGCCGCCGGCGCGGGGGCGGCCGGGTCCGTCGGTGCGGCCGCCGACGGGCCGGCCAGCCCGAAGGCGATCACGGTGGCGAGTGTGAGCGCGACGAGGCAGCGACGGAGCGCCATGAGGTTCAGCGCCTGACCGTGCGCTCGCGCAGCGCGTCGACGAACGCCTTCCAGGACTGCCCACCGGACGGGGCTCCCAGCGGCGTCCGCTCCTCCTCGACCGGCAACGTCTCCGGATCGACCTCGGTCAGCACCTGCACGGCGTGGTCGCTCACCCCGAGCACGAGCACGCGCCCGGCCGTGCGAACCACGGCGACCGACGCGGCACGCGTCAGCTGCTGGCGGGCGACGACCTCGATGGCAACGGCTCGCGACGCGCCGCGGACGCCCCCCACTCCGCGCGTGCGCAGCAGGTGGGCCAGCCCGGCCATGAGCGCCAGCACGACGGCGAGGGAGACGACCAGCCTCCCGAGGAGGCTGACGACGGAGACGTCCTCCATGGGTCGTTACCGCCCGCCGTCCCTGGCCACGATCTCCGAGATGCGGATCCCGAAGTCCTCGTCGATCACCACGACCTCGCCCCGGGCGATCAGCTTGCCGTTCACCAGCACGTCGACGGGGCTGCCGGCGGCGCGGTCGAGCTCGACGAGCGAGCCGGGACCGAGGGCCAGCAGGTCGCGGACGGCCATGCGCGTGCGTCCCAGCTCCACGGCCACGGCCATCTCCACGTCGTGGAGCAGCTCGAGCGACCGGTTGCCAACGGCGGGCGCACGGGCCTCCACCGGCGCCGCGCGCCCGGCCACGGCCGTCGGCTCGGCCTCGACGTCGAGCACGAAGGTCGCCACGTGGCGCCCCCCGTCGTGCAAGGCGACGGCGAGGGCGCCGGCGCCGAAGCCCACGCCGGCGGCGTCGACCCGACGGGCCGCGCCGGGGGTGAGCGGGCCCACGGCGGGCGCCAGGGCGGCCACGGCGTCGGCCAGGGCGGGCTCCAGGGCGGCGGCCACGTCCTCGTTGCCGAACGGCGGCTCCCGCAACAGCTCGGCCAGCTCTTCGGCGACGACGAGGGCGACCGCGCCCGTCCACGCGCCGCTCACCGCGGCGACCACGGCCACGGCGGCATCACCAGGGGTGAGCGG
>JALYMX010000379.1 GCA_030773495.1 Actinomycetota bacterium
GCGGCGCAGGCCGGCGCGCTCCGCCGCCTCGCTCCCCACCACGCCGGTCCCGTCGGGCACCAGGCGCGCCGGCGCCGTGTCGCCGCCGGCGCCGAGCAGCACCAGGGGGTCGAGGTAGGCGTCGCCCGCCCTGGCCCCGAAGTGCAACGAGGCCCCGCTCTCCCCCACCGTCTCGCCGGCCGCCACCCGCTGGCCGCGCCCGACGACCACCGAGGCGAGGAAGGAGTAGCTCGTGCGCACGCCGTCGGCGTGGAGGACGACCACGTGGCGGCCGGCGCCGATGGGCCCGGCGAAGACGACCTGGCCGTCGGCGGCGGCGCTGACGGCGCTGCCGGGCGCCGTGGCGTAGTCGATGCCCCGGTTGCCGGGGCCGTAGGCCGAGGTCGGCGCCCGGAAGGCGTCGACCACGGGGGCGTCGACGGGTGGGACGTACACCACCCGTGGTGGGACGGCGCCGGCCGCCGGGCGGGCGGCGACGAGGACGCCGGCGGCGACGACGGCAGCGACGACGGCAGCGGCCAGGCCGGACGCGACGAGGCGACGCACGGCTCCTCCCTCGGGTCGGGAACGACGAAAGGGGGAAGGAGCAGGCGCCGGTGCGCCGAGGAGTGGTGGTGTTCAGCGGCGGTCGGGCCGCAAGAGTGCGATCAGCGGCCGTCGCGCTCGGGGCCCATCCGGGCCCGGAGCTGGAGCACCGCCTTGGTGTGGATCTGGCAGACCCGGCTCTCGGTGACTCCGAGCACCTCGCCGATCTCGGCGAGGGTGAGGCCCTCGTAGTAGTAGAGCGTGAGGACGATCTTCTCGCGCTCGCCGAGCCGGTTGATGGTGGAGGCGAGGATCTGCTTCATCTCCTCCACCTCGAAGGCGGCCACCGGTCCCTGGGCCTTGTCGGGGATGGTGTCGCCGAGCGTGGTGGACTCGCCCCGCTCGCCGGCCACCGACAGGACCTCGTCGAGGGCGATGAGCCCCACGAAGGAGATCTGGTTGAACACCGTCTGCAGGTCGGACTCGCTGATGCCCATCTCGGCGGCCACCTCGGCGTCGGTGGGCGTGCGCAGCAGCTTGGCCTCGAGCGTGGCGTAGGCCTTCTCGACGTTGCGGGCCTTGGCCCGCACCGAGCGCGGCACCCAGTCGATGGAGCGCAACTCGTCGATGATGGCGCCCTTGATGCGGGCGATGGCGTAGGTCTCGAACTTGATCTTGCGCTCGGGATCGAACTTCTCGATGGCGTCGATGAGCCCGAAGATCCCGTAGCTGACCAGGTCCGCATGCTCGATGTTCTGCGGCAGACCCACCGAGACCCGCCCGGCCACGTACTTGACGAGGGGCGAGTAGTGGACGATGAGGCGATCACGCGCCTCGCGCGAGGCCGTGGTCTTGAACTCGGCCCACAGATGGTCGATGACTCTGAGGTCTTCGGTCTCCACACCGGTCCTGACGGCTGGGCACATGCGGTCGGCGCAGTGTAGAGGCTGGCCCCCGTATCGACGCCGTGCGCCGACGCCGTCCCGTGACGGTGCCTCATGGGGCCGTCACCCGCTCCCACCACCCGGCCCGGCCCCGGGCCCAACCCAGCTCCTCGAGGCGGGCCAGGGCGCCGGTGACGGCCGCCGGCGCCAGGTCGGTGGCGGCAAGGAGGTCGTCGAGCGCCGCCGCCTCCCAGCCCAACAGCTCGAGGACCTCGGCGTCGACGCCCGTCGGCGCCGGCCGCCGATCCCGCCGATCGGCGACGGAGGGCCGCCCGGCCGTCTCGAGGGAGAGGGCGACGAGCACGTCGTCCGCGTCGCACGCCGGCGGGCACCCCTCGCTCAACAGGCGGTTGGCGCCGGCCGACGCCCGGCTGCCGACCGGGCCGGGCACGGCCATCACCGTGCGACCGCGCTCCTCGGCGGCGCGGACCGTGTGCAGCGACCCTCCGGCGGTGGGCGACTCGACCACCACGACCACGTCGGCCAGCGCGGCGATGAGGCGGTTGCGGGCGGGGAAGCGCCAGGCCTCCGGACGGGCGCCGAGCGGGGCCTCGGAGACGAGCACCCCCGACGCCGCCACCCGCCGCCACAGGTCGGCGTGCCGGCGCGGGTACACCACGTCGAGCCCGCTGCCCACCACGCCGACCGGTGGCGCGCCGGCCGCCTCGAGGGCGCCTTGGTGGGCGGCGCCGTCGATGCCCAGCGCCAGGCCTGACACCACCCGCACGCCGGCGGCGGCCAGGTCCCGCCCGAGCTGGCGGGCGACGTCCCGCCCGTAGCCGGTGGCCCCGCGGGTGCCCACGACGGCCACCCGGGGGCCGTCGACGGCGGCCACGTCGCCCCGGAGGAACAGCACGGGGGGCGCCTGGTGGTCGCCGGCCAGTGGAGCCGGGTAGCCCGGGGCGCCGTGGAGGCACACGGCCACCCCGGCATGGCCATGGGCGGCGGCGATGCTGGCCACGCAGGTGCCACGGGC
>JALYMX010000380.1 GCA_030773495.1 Actinomycetota bacterium
AGCCTCGCCGAAGGCGTCGTCAGACAGCTGCGAACGCACGAGTTCGCCGCGATACGGACCGAACTCCACGGGCTCGGCGGGGCCGTCGTTGCCGAACCATGCCATGTGCCTCTCCGCCCAAGGGCACGACGCTTCGGTCAGCGTGATGTTGAGGAACGACGGAGCGTCGTCGCCCTCCGAGTGATCTTCGATGCCGGTGCTCCGCTCCGGGCGGCCGTACCCGAGGTCCACGGCGTTGCACGACTCCTCCTCGGCGTCTTCGCTGGCGACGGTCGCGCCGTGCAAGACCATCCCCTTTGGGAGCGCACGGGGAGCGAGGACCGGGAAGGCCCGGAAGGCGGCGAGATCGTCCTCGTCGATACCGGGCGTCGGGTCGACGTCGGCTGACGCCGGGGCGTCGATGGCGAGGGAGGATCCCCATGCCGAGAACTTGAGCGAGGTGCGCTCCACGGTGCGATCGTCGCCATCGCCGGTCTCAGTGGTTATCGTCATCTCGTCCAGGCGGCCCGTATCGTCGTGGACGAGGCGGAAGGTGACAACGCCCTCGAGCAGCTCGGCCGCGAACTCATCGTAGGTGCCTTCCTCCACCACGAGATCGTTCGACCCATTCGGCTCGACGTCGCCGGTACCGGGCTCGGCCTCCGCCGTCTCCTTGGCCTTCGTGGCCTCCTGCTCGATCGCCTTCACCATCTCCTCGGGCAACAGGTCGCGTAGTGCAACGCTTGCCTCCAGGACGCCCGTCGACACCCGACGCACCGCCTTCAGGCGGCCGAGGACCTCGACGAGGTCGAACGGCCCACCAAATGACCCGAGCACACCGGCGGCGGCGGAGAGAGCGGACAGGCCCTCGCCGTCAATGCCTTCCATCGACCAGCCCGCTGCCGAGGAGTCTTGTTCGGACTTGGGAGAGGCCTCGAACTCCCATGACTCATCGTTCAGCTCCGAGCGGCTGGCAGCGCTGCGGACGTACGATCCCGCCTCGACCTCGATGGCCTCGAACAGGTAGTCGCCGCTGTCCTCGATGACATGCAGCCGAGCCGGCAGCTTGAAGGAACCACTGACTTGGGTGACGTTGATCGACGTCGTGCCCGGTTCGTCGGCTCCGCTCCCCGACTCCGATCGCGACGTGCCCTCGAAGCGGCCGCTGCCCGCCGAGGTGACGAAGTCCCGCACCCGCGCCAGCTCCGCCTCCGGCGAGCGGGGGCCGCCGGAGCACGACCACGGCGACGGCGCTTGTCATCAACGCAACGAGCGCGCACCACAACAGCGCGCGACCTCGCCGGTCGGTGTTTCCCGGTCCTCCGGAGTGCCTCTCGACTGCCTCGACGACTGCGTCCGCCGGTCCCCGCTCGCCCCCCTGATCCATAGAGGCGAGGGTACCGAAGCTTTGGGAGTCCCACGACACGACTTTCGCAGTGGGCGAATCGTTTCGGGTGACCTTTCCGCGGGAATCCTCCTGCTTCTGGCATGCAGGAACCGTCCCGGTAGGTTTGTTCTAAGGGGAATACGCTCGGCGCCCTTCGGTGACGATTTGGGGTTGAGAAACCGTCGGCCCTCCTTCCCGTCGCGGTCCCGCACGACCGCGGTCGACCAGCACGACGCCACAGCGGCCGCCACACCTGGTGCGTCGAGCACAACCACGCTGGGTGTGTCCACCTGCTCATCATGGCCGCTGGAGGTGGGTGGCGCTCAACCTCTTCGGGCGCATGAGCTCGGCAGCCGGGAGGCCCGAGACCGTGCAGGTAGTGGGCCGCGCCTCGGCATCGACGCGGTCCCGCGACGTGGGAGCCCAGCAGTGCGTGCGTCTCGCGGGGCAGCATGAGGACGTGCGCGGGCTCTCGGAAGACTCGACCTCGGCGCAGTCGAAGAAGGCAGCACCCCTGACTGGGGCTGCGTGCGTGGGCGATCGCGCCATTGCACTCGAGCGTGTTCGTCGGGTGATCGAGCGTCTCTGTCGGGAGGGGACGGCCGTGGCGAGTTCCGACGGCAGCGTCCATCAGCTCTTCCCGGTGGCCGCGAGTCCAGCCGAGGGGGAGGAGTTGCGGGGCTGGGTCGAGCGTGAAGGCGTCAGCCAGACAATCGAGGTCGGGCTTGGCTACGGCATCTCCGCCCTTTTCGTGTGCGAGGGCCTGCTTCGCAGCGCTGCTCGCACCGCTCGCCACGTCGTCATCGACCCGCACCAGGCGACGAGGTTCTCCGGCTGCGGGCGCCAGTTCCTCGACGAAGCGGGCGTCGCAGCGCTCGTCGAGTATCACGAAGAGGAGTCCCAGATCGTGCTCCCGCGCTTCGTGAGCGAACGTCGCAGCTTCGACTTGGCGTTCGTCGACGGAAACCACCGCTTCGACGGGGTGTTCCTCGACCTGATCTATCTCGGCCGCCTCCTGCGGCCAGGCGGCGTTGTGTTCGTGGACGACTACCAGCTCCCCGCGGTGGCGCGCGCGGTGTCGTTCTGCGTCACGAACCTGGGCTGGGAGCTCGAGGAGGTGTCCGCACCGGACGAGGTCCACCAGTGGGCCGTAGTGCGCACGCGCGAGCCCGGCCCGCGAGCCTTCTACCACTTCGTGGCTTTCTGAACGTGGGCAACTGCGGTCGTGGCAGGACAGCGGCGCCGGCGCTTCGTCGCACCCGAATGCCCGGTACGTGCGCTCGGGGAGTGTTCGATCGCGCGCCCAGAACTACGCCGGGAGCTGGTGGCCGATCGCGGAGAGTGGTGGCGGCTCTCTCAGACCCTGACAACGTCGACGCCAACGGCATGAGTGGCGAGCGCCTCGAGGTCAGCGAGGTCACCACTGAGCACTGCGCCGCCCGGTTCGGCCGTTGCAACGACAAGGGCGTCGACAGCGGAACCCCTGCGCGCTCGACCTCGGAGCGCTGCCGCTCGCCGAGCCAGTCGCACCGACACGCCTTCACGAATGTCGCAAATCTTGAGGAACCGATTGACGTTCGCATCGGTCTGCTGCCGTCCGGTGAGTGACTCGACGAGGACCACAGACGGGACGACTGGCGGCCAAAGCTCTTCTCGCCGCAAGACCGCGATGATCGCCAAGACCTCCTGGTTCCGCCTCGCCAGCCGCGTCACGCCGCCAGAGTCGAGGACCAAGATGGTCAACCGGCGTTCCTGCGCGTGGCCGGACGGGCGATCTTCCCGACAACTCCCTCGGCGCGGGCCACGGCCTTGGGCGCCGGCTCACCGACCTCCTCGATCAGTTCGTCCAGGTAGCGATCGGTCTCGCCGAGCAGGTCCTGCCGTCGAAGCTCCGCCCGCACTGCCTCCTGGAGAAGCTCAGAGGCTGGCAGGCCACGCTCCTTCACAGCCCGGTAGAGTTCGTCAGGCAGGTACACCTGCATCCGTGGCATACGCCTAACCATACACCCTCGGGACCTTGCGGTGGCCTTTGCCCCCGAAGACAACGGGTCATGTGGGGCGACTTTGTCCTGGTTGGTTCTGGAAGGGCTTCCGTTCGGACTGCCCGCGGTGTGTTCGCCGCCTGATGTGCGGAGGCGCACAGATCCCCGCCAGGTGGCGTCACCGGCGCTCAGACCAGTAGCAGTCGACCCGGTACGGAAGGCGCAGCTGATGTCGGCCGCGCGTGTCGGGGTGCGTGGCGAGGAGCTCCCTCACCTCGGAGAGAATCGCGGCTTGGTCCTCGGGCGGGAGGGCGGCGACGTGGCTCACTCCCCGGAACCTGTCCACGAGCTCCTCGGGGGTCACGATCTGCTCGTGACGGAATGTCGCGGTGTCGAAGGGCTCGAACCCCGAGCGGCCGGCGGGTAAGGTGTCGAACACGCTGTCGTGGTCACGCCACGGAGCCTTCTTCTCGACACGGTCCATGACCGCCCATGCCCGGTCGACCCATTCGATCGAGCGATCACGGGCGTTCCACACCATGGCGACGCCGCCGCCCGGGCGCAGCACGCGTGCCAGCTCCGCGAAGGCGGCCTCGGCGTCGAACCAGTGGAAGGCCTGGCCGACGGTCGCCGCGTCCATTGACGACGCTCGAAACGGCATGGCCTCAGCTGTGGCGGCGACCACTGGCACGGCCGGGACGACGCGTCGGAAGACCTCACGCATGCCCTCGACGGGCTCCACAGCGACGACAGTGGCGCCGGTGGACAGCAGTAGCCTGGTCAGCTTCCCGGTTCCCGCAGCGACGTCGGTGACGGTTCTGCCCCGCCGCAGATGCAGGCGCCCGACGAGCCACGACACGGCATCGGGCGGGTATGTCGGTCGCGACCGCTCGTAGGTTTCGGCCTCGCGGTCGAAGCCGACTTGGGCTACCTCGTGCACCATCGTGGTTGCGATTCTGACAAGAGGGCCTCCCCTGAGCAGGAAACACAGAGTGCCTGCGACGTGCTCGGTCTTCGGCTGCTCGGCCCCGAGACAGAACCCCGCCGCGTCCACCCGGCTCGGTGCTGTCGCGTCGGAGACCAGGGCGATAACGCTCCTCGGAGGGAGTTGGCCTTCGACGGTACGCATTGCGGCTCGTGGGGAGCTGCGTAGAAACCGGATGAGGACGAAAAGCAGGCAGGCCGGCACGGGGAACCACTCTCACAGCGGAAAAATTGGGGCGCCACCGCCGACCAACTGGAAGAGTATGGTCATGGACGACGAGCTCCTCGCCACGATGGCCGGGTGCAGCGCTGCCCATCGTCGACTCGAAGCAACACTTGAATCGGTCGACGAGGAGATTGCTCGTCAACCGAGCCTGCTGCCCGACTGGACCGTCGGTCACGTCCTGACCCATCTCGCCCGCAACGCCGACTCGCACGCCCGCATGCTCGAAGCGGCCCTGGCCGGTGAGGCGTTCGAGAAGTATCCGGGAGGCTATGAGCAGCGCAGCCACGACATCGAGGCCGGTGCCTGTCGATCCGCAGACGAACTGCGCCAAGACGTGCGGGCGGCCAGTGCCGCGCTCGAAGCGGCGTGGGCGCGCATGACGGCTGCGACGTGGATGGGACACGGGTGGGCCAATGGGATGGCCTGGCCCTGTCGGGTGCTGCCCTTTCACCGCTGGCGAGAGGTGGAGATCCACCACGTCGATCTGGGCCTGCACTACTCGCCCTCGCAGTGGCCCGAAGACTACGTCTGGCGCGAGCTCCCACTCGCTCTCGCCACCCTCCCTGACCGCCTTGGCCCAGGTCGTCGGAACGAAGTGCTCGCCTGGCTCCTGGGCCGAGCGGGCCAACCCTCGGACATCGAGGTGGCGCCGTGGCAAGCCAAGCAGGAGCACTACCACGTTGCCCCACCTGACCTCCAGACCGATCCCCGCGTCGTCACCGTCTTTCGTTCCCGGTTGCGCGACGACGCACATCGCCGCTACTCGTCCCTGGCGGAGTCGATGAGGAAGCTGGCGAACACCGTCCCGGGGTTCGTGGAGATCAAGACCTTTCGAGCGGAGGACGGCGAGCGAGTGTCCCTCGTGACGTTCGCGTCGTGGGGGGACCACGAGACATGGCGTGACCACCCGGAGCATCGAGACGCCCAGCGTCGAGGCCGCGAAGAGTTCTATGACGAGTACCTGATCCAGGTCTGCCGCCCCATTGCTGAGTGGCGCTTTGATCGTGACCGCGGTACGTAGTCCTGCGGGGAGCACCCGAAGCCAGTTGCCCGGTCCTCGCCCGCCGCGCCGTGGCCGTTGGGAGTACAGATTCCGCCGGAGCATGACATCCGCTGTCCGACGTTCGGAGCGGCGTCGAGTGGGCCTCGGTGCTCGTCGTGAGACCGCCGAGCGGCACTTACGCGCCGTCGCTCGCCTCTGCCTTCCGGACCACCTCGGTCGTCGGCTCGCCACCGAACGTCCAGGGGAGGGCCCTCAGTCAGGACCTGGTCGTCGATGACACCCTGGACCCCCCTTCCCGACTCGAGCCGGAGGTCGCTGTAGAGACGAGGCGCCAGCGAATATTGGCACCGGATCGTCGCGCCGGCCGTCGCCGGCGGCGATCAGATCAGAACGCCCCTCGTAATGCCCCGTCAGTCGCGCAAGTGTCGTCGAGTGATGGGTAAGAATTGGCCAGCGGCTCACCTCCGCAGCTCGCACGTCAATAGGCGCATCACGTCGAGACTCCCCCCGAGAGACCTAGCTGAGGCACGCGGAGGGGCTACCGGGTTAAGCCGGCCTCCATGCGTGGCCGCTCGCAAGCCGGCGGACTGTCCATCGATGCTCCGGTTGCTGCTGCTCAAGGTTGCTGGGGTGGTCGGTGGGCCGCGACGGGCTAGTCGCTAGTTGAGCGTGAGCCGGACCGACGATGGCCGCAGCTCGCTTCGCGGTGATCACCCCCGGGGGCGACGACGAGCTCCGCCGCGCCGCGCCGCACTACCTCGAAGCGATCGAGAGCCCCACAGCTGCCCTGGAGCGAGTGCAGACCCACCACCAGGTCGCTAGGCAGCGCCGCCTCGGCGCTCAGGACGCGGGTCGGCGGAGGCACGTCCGTAGTACCGTTCTGCCGGTGCGCACCAGACCTGGGGACGGTTGAGTGCGTTACCGAACTGTGATCGCCTCGGTGCTGCTGGCCTGGATCGTGGTGACCGCGGCATGGGCGAATCGCCCCTGGTCTGATCACGTGCCTCTGCCGACAGAAAAAGGCAAGCCGCCTCAGGTTGTCCGATTCGAATGCGGCGCCCCGCTCGGCGAGGGCACCGTCACCCGCTCGCACGAGCCGGCTCCCGGCGAGCCCGCCGTGTTGCGTGAGCCGTGCGCTTATCGCGGCGAGCGACGATTCTTGGCGTTCCTGAACATCGGCCTCGCGCTCGGCGGCCTTCTGCTCGTCGGCTGGCTCACGCTCCGATCACGCCCGACGAGCTCGATTCCCCGAGAGAGCCTCGAAGTACGAAACGACTAGCGGTGGAACACGCGGGGGTGGCGCGGGAGGAACCACGTCTTCTCCGTTGGGTGATTGTCGAGGCTGTCGTGCTCGTCGCGCCGCCGCCGAGCGCGAGTCCTCCCCGCCGACGAGAAGGAGGTGTGGATGTGCTCTCCGGACGCCCGGTACCTGGGTGACAAGGGCGAGAGCGGAGCGGTGTTCCGGAAGGCCGATCACGAGCCCGAGGTGACGATGGCGACAGCGACCGCCAGCTACCTGGCGACCGGAGCGTCCACGAGCGGGCGGTTCGGGCTGTACCGATGGGACATGGCACCGGCGCCGAGCGGCGCCGACCCACACTTCCACCGGCAGCATCTCGGAGTCGTTCTTCATCCTGTCCGGAACGGTGCGGCTGTTCAACGGCGAGCGCTGGACGGACGCGTCGGCGGGGGACTTCCTGTACGTGCCCGAGGGCGCAGTGCACGCCTTCCGCAACGAGTCCCGGGCGCCGGCGTCGATGCTCATCCTGTCCGCACCGGGCGCGCCGCGGGAGGGGTACTTCGAGGGCCTCGCCGGCCTCGGCCAGGTGAGCGACGCGGACAGAGCGGCGTTCTTCGTCCGCCACGACACGTACTGGGTGTGACGAGGCGGTGACGGCGCCGCTCGGAGAAACGCGCACCGCAGCTCGAGGGGCAGACCGGTCGCCAACGTGCGCTACGCCCACCATCATTCCGGCCCGGACTACGACGCCCAAGTTGGGCTGCGCCCGCCTCGAAGCACGCCTCCCGCCAGAGAACGCCATTGCGCGCTCGGTGACACGGCTGCTCGACGAGCCGTGGTTCCGAGCCGCTGCCGCTCGGCTCGCCGAGAAGATCCCGGCCGGCGCCGGTCCCGCCGTCGCCGTCCCTCCACGCCGAGCAGGGCTCCCGGCGCGCCAAGAGGCCGAGAGCGGGGCCCCGTGCGGCGGCGGGCGCCCGCAGCGGGTTCGCAGCGAGGACCCTCCCTGGAGATCGAGCACCCAGCGCCGTGAGGGTAAGCCCCTAGGAGCCGGAGCCAATGCAGCGCCCGACGATCTCCGCGGCGATGTCTCGGAGCTTGCGATTCTCGCGCTGGGACGCCTTCACCAAGATGTCAAAGGCGCGGTCGGCGCCGCAGTGGCTATGGGCCATGATGACCCCCTTCGCCTGCTCGATGACCGCTCGGGACCTCATTGCCTCTTCGAGTTGGGAAGCGAGCTCCGCGGCGGACTCGTAGAGGGCGGCGTTGGTGACGGCGACGGCCGCCACGGACGCGAGGTCCTGGGCGAGAGCGACGTCCTCGTCAGTGAAGGCGTCGACCTCCCTCGAGTACAGGTTGAGCGCGGCGACGACGTGTTGCTGCACCGGCAGCGGTACTGACAACGAGCTTCGAGCACCGGCGCGGAGAGCGACCGGGGCGTAGTCGGGCCAGCGGTCATCCTCGGCGAAGTCTCGGACCAGCAGGGTCTCGCCACCCGACGCGGCGTCCATGCACGGCCCTTGGCCGAGGCCGTATTGCGCCTCGTCGAGCTGAGTGGCCAAGTCGCCGGTCGTCGCGACCGTCCATCCCGTGCTGCCGCCTCTTGTGAAGGTGACCGATGCCTCTGCCACGGGCGCCATCACCTCCTTGGCCGTCGCGGCGATCCGTTCCATGAGGACCGGGAGAGGCGCGTCGGTGACGATGAATCGGCTCAGCTCGAGCAGGGCGCCACGCAGGTCCATCTCGGCGCTCATCTGCGGCAGTCGTCCGGCACCCTCAAATGATGACAGGCAGAAGGAGGGCCCGGGAGACTTGTTTGGAGCACACCATCGACGTCACGTGGCGGACGTCGTTGTGCCCGCGGCAGCTGCCGGCGCTGCCGACTGCTCTCGCTCGAGTGCGAGCAGGGTGAGGAACGGGCCGATGTAGACGAAGACCAACGCGGTCACGACCACGCCGGAGTCGTTCACGACGTTCCCGAGGGCGCCGGCGGCGAGCGTGCCCGCCACGGCGATCCGCAGGGCCGAGCGGCGGGGGAGCAGTTCTGACAGGCCCCGGGCCCAGGCCAACATCCAGATCATGTAGGCGGTGATGATCGGTACGACCCAGGTCCACGGCGACCGCGAGGTGCGGATGTTGGACGCCACCTTGCGGCCGATCGTCGTGGCGAACGGCGCCCACCCGTCGTCGAGCACCCGGGCGACGAGCTGGCCGAGGTGGGTGCGGGCCTCGGGAGGGCGCAGGACGTCGGCGGCGGCGACGCCAGCGAGCGCAAGTACCGCTCCTCCCGTGGCCAGCGCAACCGCTCGCCGCGACAACCGTCGCCCCGTGAGCGCCAACAGGACCAGGCCGAACACCGGTACGAGGGTGAGGATGCCTCCGACATCGGCGCCGAGCGGCGGCGCGGTGTCGGACAAGGCGACGAGGGCGAAGAGGAGGCCAGTGGCGACGAGCGCTTCTCGGCGGCGGTGCGCGTGGTGGACGTGAAGGCAACCGGCGATGACGGTGGTAGCAGTCAGGATGGCGAAGGCGGCGTTGCCGAGCCCAGTGAACCGGGCCGCCGTGTACGGGGAGTAACCGAGGAGACTGGAGGTCTGCAGGCGGGCGCCCGTCCACACGTCGAGCAGGAGGACCCCGAGGGTGGCGCCGCACACCCACGCCAGCGGGCCGAGCGGGCCGGGTCGGCGGAGGGCCACGGCCACCAGTACCGCATCAATGGCCACGAGAAGCCCCAAGGCGGCCAGCCCGAGGTCGGCGACGTTGGGGATGGCGCGCAGGAGGAAGGTGGCCAGCGGCCACGCGCTCACGGCCAGGACGATCCAGCGCAGGAACCGGCCCGCCCGCCCGACGCCGCCGAGGCGCGAGAAGGCGACCGCCGCCCCGAGGTACACGAGGGCCTGGACGGCGATGAAGCCCACGGTCAGCGGGAAGTAGAAGCGCTCCCGGAACAGCGCGTCGCGATCGGTGTCGCGCAGCAGGGCCACGTCGGCGGGGCCCGGGCGGTACCGGAGCGGATGGCCGATCATCCCCGAGGGGACGGCGGCCCCGAGGGCGTCGAGGACGGTGGGGGCGACGTCGGTGAGGGTGACGACGCCGACGCGCCGCGTTGAGTGGGAGTGCAGGTAGCCGGGGCGCACTCCTGCCCCAGCGGCGACCATGGGGGTGAGGCGCCACTCCGTGCCCGGTGGGGTGACGGCCACCACCAGCAGCAGCGCGCGAGGCCCGGCCAGCGCCGCCACCTCCCCGAGGAGACGGTCGGTGGCAGCCAGCGCCTGGCGGCGGGCGGCGGCGGCGAGCGCCGGGGTCGACACGTCTGCGAAGGCGGCCGCCCGGTCGATGTCGCCGGGGTCCACGATCACTACGTGGGCCCGGGCCAGCGCTGCCTCGACCGCCGCCACCACGGCGGCACGGTCGGCTCGGGCACCGAACGGGGCGGCAGGGTCGCGCATGAGCAGGGACGGCCCCACCGCTCCTGTGTCGACCACTCCGTGCGCGGTCATGACGGCGGCCGGCGCCGGCCGCCGTACGCGCTCGCTGCCGACCTGCCACGCCACGTCGGCGTTGCCGACCGCCGCAGTGCGCAAGCCCGACCGTCGCAGGGCGTCGCCCAGCGCCCCGGGCCCGCTCGGCACGTGCTGGCCTTGGTTGAGCCGCACCGTGGCCGGTGCCCCGAGCACCACCACCCCGCCGTCAACCCGCCCTCCCGTCCTCCGCTGCAGCGCCTCGCCCGCTGTTCCCGCCTCCACCTGGTCGGTGGCGGCGAAGCTGAGAGCGGCGCGCTCGTCCGCCCTCACTCGCGCCCCGGCCCCCAGGGTCGTGTACCCCTCCTCCGTCGTGGGCTCCGGGGCGAGGGTGCGCACGGTCGCCGCGGCGATGGCGCCCTGGCGGGCGAGTCGATCGAGGTTGGGCATCGCCCCCGAGCCGACGTCGCCCAACCCCAGCCGAGGAACGCCGAAGATCACCACCCGTTCGGGCCTCGCCGACGGGCCGACGCTGCCTGGCTCGGCGCGGCTACCCGACACGAGGGCGCCGGTGGCCAGCACCACGAACGCCACGACCATGACGGTGAGCCGTTGTGCGGTCGTGAGCCGCCGCCACACCTCGCCCACCACGTGCAGCCTCAATGGGCCCGCCGGGTGATGCCGGGACGCCCGGGCGAGTCACACGCCTCCGGATCGCCCACCTCCGCCGAGCACGGCTCGCCCACGCCTACAGCCTGCCCCATGGGGCGAACACGGCCGGCTCCGCTCTCGCAGGTCGAGATGGCGCAGCTGTGGTGCGGGCGACAGAGATCGCTGTACGGTGCCGAGCTGTGCTGCCATTCAGCGCCGGTGGGCGAGTGAGATGCCGAGGTTGATCGAGTCGCCCGTGCGGGTGGCGGCGGCGGGCGAGCCGCCGAAGACGATCGACGAGTTCGTAGGGCGGGCCAGCGACGGCGCCGAGGCGGTGAGCCTGGCGCAGATGAAGAGCCCGCCCGGCTGGGCGGAGCCGGGTCAGCGCCCGGAATTCGACGAGTACACGATCGTCCTTCGCGGGATGGTCCGAGTCGAGCACCAGGGCGGGGTGATCGACGTGGGTGCCGGTCAGGCCGTCCACTGCCGTCCCGGCGAGTGGGTCCGCTACAGCACGCCGGGACCTGACGGCGCCGAGTACGTCTCCATCTGCCTGCCGGCCTTCTCCTTCGACATCGTCCACCGCGACGCCGAGTGAGGCGCGGGCGCCCGCCGCCGGCGAGCTAGGCCTGGACGGGACGGACGAGCCGGTCCAACGCGCTGTTGGGCACGATCTCGAGCGTCTTCACGAGATGCACGATGGTGCCCGCCTCGGGTTGCGAATCGAAGTCGATCGAATCGACGAGCGCGTGCATCAGCTTGATGCCTCGACCTCGCGCCGAGTCGGTCGGAAGCTGACGGTCGGACAACGAGAGGACGTCGAAGCCGCGGCCGCTGTCGACGACGCGCACCTCGCACTTCCGCCCGTTGACCTGGAGCCGGACCTCGTACTCGTCGTCGGCCTCCGAGTGGTCGACCACGTTGGTGCACGCCTCGCTCAACGCGAGGCGGATGTCCTCGGTGCACGCCGTGGTGACGCCGAGGCGACTGAGCGCGGCCACGGCCACGTCGCGCACGATGGCGACCGTTTCCGCCTCTCGCGGAAGGCACAGCGCGATGTCGATCTCCAACGGTGGCCTCCTCGCTGCCCGGGAGTGTACGTGATCGCGTCCACGCACCGCCTGATGGCGGTCACGACGGGAAGGTGGCGAGGGGGCATGGTGACCACGCGGGTCGCCGCCGCTGCTACAGCCGGGCGAGCACGGCGGCCACGAAGGCGTCGAGGTCGTCGGGCTTGCGCGAGGTGATCAGGTTCTCGTCCTCGACGACCTCGCGGTCCACCCACTCCGCCCCGGCATTGACGAGATCGGTGCGAATGGACGGCCACGACGTGACGGTGCGCCCACGGACGGCATCGGCCTCGACGAGCAGGCTGCCGGCGTGGCAGATGGCGGCCACCGGCTTTTCGCCGTCGAAGACGCCCCTCACGAACTTCACGACACCTGGCGAGGTGTGCAGCTTGTCGGGGGCGTATCCCCCCGGGATGACCAGGGCGTCGAAGTCGGCGGCACTCACCTCGTCGGGGGTGGCCTCGACGACGAACGAGGCCTTGCCCTTCTTGCCCCGGACCTCCTTGCCCGATTCCGGGCCGATCACCGTCACCTGGTGGCCCGCCTCCCTGATGCGGTCGTAGGGCACCTGGAACTCCGCGTCCTCGAAGTCGTCGGCGAGCACGAACGCACCTTGGCCACGATGCCTCCTTGGTCTCGACGGTCCTTGTCTCGATCGCCCTGGTTGTACCCGCGTCGACCAGCACGAAGCCCGCCTGGCCGCCGACTCTCACTCCTGGCGTTCCGGCAGGAGCGGGCTTCAGACGAAGCGCAGCTCGTCGTCCTCGGCGTCGTCGACGGCGCGCTCGCAGGTGGGGCACCACCACCGCGGCTCCATCGCCGTGCCGCAGGCCTCGTGCTGCACTCCCTCGCCCTCGCTGCGGCCCGATCCCCACTGGGCGAGGAGGTGCAGCGCGCCGGCCAGCTCCCGACCAGAGGCCGTGAGGTCGTAGGCGAACCGGGCGGGCCGGCTCGAGTAGGGCTCGCTCACCACGATGCCCGCCCGCTCCAGGTGCTTCAGGCGTTGGCTCAAGATGTTGGGGGCGATGCCGGCGAGGGCCTCGGAGAGCTCCCCGAAGCGCTTGGCCCCGCCGAGCAGGGCGTGGACGATGAGGAGGCTCCACCGATCGCCCACCTGGGCGAGCGCCCACTCCAGCGCCGAGGCACCCCGGTTCGCGGCCATGTCCCCCATCCTGCCCCCACATCTCGTCCGGACCGGTACAGTAGTAATTTGCAAGTAGCAAGTGAGTCGGAGAGGAGCTGGTCGTGGGGGTGCTCGAGGAGCTGCAGCAGGCGGCCGTCGCGGTCGCCGAGAAGGTCGGTCCCGCCGTGGTGCGGATCGGGCGAGGGCCGGGGCGCGGAGCCGGTGTCGTCATCGGCTCGGGCCTGGTGGCCACCAACGCCCACAACCTGCGCGGCGCGGAGACGACGGTGACGTTCGCCGACGGCCGGGTCGAGACGGGGCGGGTGACCGGCGCCGACGTGGACGGGGATCTGGCCGTGCTGGCCGTCCCCACCGGTGACACCGCCGCTGTCGAGTGGGGGGAGGCCGCCGGCACGGGCCTGCCCGTCTTCGCCCTGACCGCGGGCGCCCCCGGCGGGGTACGCGTCTCGTTCGGCCTGGTGTCGAACGTCGGGCAATCCTTCCGCGGGCCGCGCGGCCGGCGCATCGCCGGGAGCTTCGAGCACACCGCAGCGATGCGGCGGGGCTCCTCGGGGGGCCCGGTGGTGGACGGGTCGGGCCGCCTGGTCGGGATCAACACCAATCGGCTCGGCGACGGCTTCTACCTCGCCCTGCCCGCCGGCGAGGACCTGCGGGGGCGCCTCGCCGCGCTGGCCGAAGGTCGGTCCCCGGTCCGCCTCCACCTGGGCGTGGCCCTGGCTCCCACCGCCGCCGCCCGCCGCCTGCGCCGCGCCGTCGGGCTTCCCGAACGCGACGGCGTGCTCGTCCGAGCGGTGCAACCGCACACCCCGGCGGCCCGAGCGGGCCTGCGGGAGGGTGACCTGATCGTGACGGCCGCCGGCCGCCAGGTCGCGAGCGTCGACGACCTCCACGCCGCCCTCGACGCCGTGGAGGGCGGGGCCTCGCTCGCCCTCTGCGTCGTGCGCGGCACCGAGGAGCTCGACGTGGCCGTCACCTTCGACGCCGGGGTCGAGGAGGAGGGCTCGGCGTGAGCTCGACGGGACGCCCATCGAGGACGTCGCGACCTCCAGCGGCTCCTGACCGGCGACCGCATCGAGCGCCGCCTCCCGGTCGCGGTGGTTCGAGCGGGTTCGGTGACCTCGGCCGAGGTCGTGGCCCGGGAGCTGTCCGGGTAGCGCCCGGGCAGGCGCCCGCCGGTCTCGGCTGCAGGTGAGGTGGGACGAGCTCAGGCGGGGGCCATCCCGTCCATCCCGCTTGGCGCCGCTGCGGGCGGCGGGCCGCTTCCTGATCGACCCGCCGGGCGCGCCATGATGTCGCCACCTTCACCCGCGGGAGCCAGCCAATGCCGAGCGCAGCCGTGAACGGGACCGTCCTGCAGTACGAGGTGGTCGGCGACGGCCCGACATGCCTGGTGTGCCACGGATGGCTCGGCACCGACCACACCTACCTCCGCCCGAGCCTCGACCGGCTCGGGTCGCACGTGCAGCTCGTCTACTACGACCATCGCGGGCACGGGCGCTCCGGCGGCTCGGCACCCGGCGCCCTCACCATGGAGCAGCTCGCCGACGACGCTGCCGAGCTCGCCACTCACCTCGGTGCCGAGCGGGTGCTGGTGCTCGGTCACCACCAGGGGGCCGCTGTCGCCCAGGAGCTCGCCGTGCGCCAGCCGGAGCGAGTGGCCGGGCTGATCCTGGTGGCGGCCAGCCCCGGGGAACTGGGCAAGCAGGAGAGCCTCGCCGACTTCCTCGACGCCCCCCCGGTCCCCCCCGAGGTGGAGGTGCTCCAGCGGGTGCCGCCGGCCAGCGACGAGGAGTGGTTGGCCACGGTGCGGGCCCTGGGCCGCTTCTTCTTCCACCGCGTCGGGACGGCCGAGCGGGAGGAGCCGTTCGCACGCGCCGTGTGCAACGCCGAGGCGGTGGGTGAGTCGATGCTGGCGCTGGGCTGGTGGAGCTGCGTCGACCGACTGGCCGGCGTGGCGGCGCCGGCGCTGGTGGTCGCCGGCCGCCACGACGTGTTCAATCCGCCCCACCAGGCGGAGCGGATCGCCCGCCATCTCCCGCTGGCGAGGACGGTGGTGCTCGACGACAGTGGCCACCTGCCGTGGCTGGAACAGCCCGACGCCTTCGTGTCAGCCGTCGGCGACTGGCTGCGCGACGTCGGGCTGTCGGCGGGAAGGACCGGCCCCGGGCCCTCGTAGCGTCAGCCCGGAGTCGCCGCTGGTCGTCGTCACCAATCGCCGCGCCGGGGGGATCAACGGGTTGGACGCCGCGCTGGCCGTGCTGCGGGCCGGCGTACCCACCGCCGTCACCGTCGACATGTCCGACCCGCTGGTGGTCGAGGAATCGCTCGCCGCCGTCGCCGGCCGAACGGTCGTGGTGGCGGGCGGTGACGGAACGCTGCACCTGCTGGTGCAGCACCTGTGGCACCGAGGCCTGCTGGGGGACACCGTGGTGGGGTTGCTCCCCCTGGGAACAGCAACGACTTCGCCCGCACCGTGGGCATCCCCGGGACACCGAAGCGGCCGCCGAGGCGTGCTGTCCGGTCGCCCCCGCCCGCTCGACCTGCTGGTCGACGACACCGGCACCGCCGCCGTGAACGCCGTGCACTGCGGAGTGGGCGGCCTCGCCGTGCGCCACGCCGCCCCGCTGAAGCCGCTGCTCGGCCGGTTGGCCTATCGAGTGGGAGGGGCGTGGGCGGGCGCGAGCGCCCGGGGGTGGCAGGTGCGGGTGGAGCTCGACGGCCGCGTGCTGTCGGAGGGGGCGGTCCTCTTCGTCGGCATCGGCAACGGCACCACCATCGGGGGTGGGACGGCGGTGTGGCCGCAGGCCCGCCCCGACGACGGGCTGGCCGACATCGTGGTGGCGGCGGCGGGGAGCACCGTCGAGCGGCTCAAGGTGGCGAGGGCGCTGCGCTCCGGTGACCCGCAAGGAGCCGAGGGGGTGGCCACCGGACGGGGGACGTCGCTGCACGTCGGCGGCGAGCCGATCCCCTACGTCATCGACGGCGAGCCCTGCGCCTCCCGCCCCAGCCGGTCGTGGCGCGTCCACCCGGCGGCGTGGCGCCTCCTCGTGCCGGCCGTGCGGCGATGAGGTCGGCTACGACGGGCGGGGCGGCGCCTGCCGACGTGGACGAGGGTTTCCACCGACACTGTCGGCGGGTAGGCGTGGGCCGTGCCGCACGTCCCGGCCGAGTCACTGCACGTCCGCCTCGAAGGGGCGCTCGCCGAGGGGGCGGCCGGGCTGGAGGGCCTGGCGGGTGCCGAGGCCCTCGACCGGCGAGACGAGGCACTGGCCCTGCTCGCCGTGCACGACCTCCACCTGGCGCCCGTCGACCAGCTCGGGGATCGGGCGCGCTGGCAGCACCACCCGGCCGTCGCCGGACTGAAGCTCCGCTTGGAGGAGCGGTACGTCGAGCGACTCGGGCCGGACGACGAGGGGGAGGGCCCGCTGACGGCGGAGGACACGGTGCGGGCGGTGCGGGCGCTGGCCGTCACCGACCAGCTCCCCCCGGTCTACCGCTGGGTGGCCGAGGCGGCCGGCGCCGCCGCGCTCGTCGACTTCCTGGCCCTCGAGGGCGGGCCCGACGGCGGGTTCGACGATCTGGTGGCCGTCTGCCAGGTGGGCATCGCCGGGGCTCCGAAGCTCGAGCTGGCCCGCAACTACTGGGACGAGATGGGCCGGGGTGACCCGGCCCAGGTGCACACCGAGCTGCACCGCCGCCTGGCCCGGGCGACCGGCATGCGCCCGGTGCCGCGCGCCGAGCAGCCCGTCGAAGCCCTCGAGCGGTCCCTGCTGAGCTCCCTGCTGGCCACCAACCGCCACCTCCAGCCGGAGATGGTTGGGGCCCTGGGGCTGCTCGAGCTGCAGGCCGGCCAGCGGTGCCGCAAGGTGGTGCAGGGGCTGCGCCGTGTCGGCGCGCCCGACGACGCCCTGGCCTTCTACGTCGAGCACGCCGCCGCCGATCCCCGTCACGGCAAGGACTGGCTCGACCACGTGATCGCCCCGCTGGCTGCCGACCCTCGCTGGGCGGCGGGCATCGTGCGGGGCGCCAGGTGGCGGGCCGAGGTGAACCGGCGGTTCTTCGCCGAGGCGGCCCGCCGGTTCGTGGCCGGCGCCGGCACCCGCGCCGCGTAGCCCGCCCACCGCTCACGAC
>JALYMX010000381.1 GCA_030773495.1 Actinomycetota bacterium
TGTCCGGCACGCGGTGGCCGTAGCTCAGTCGGTTAGAGCGCCAGGTTGTGGCCCTGGAGGTCGGGGGTTCAAGTCCCCTCGGTCACCCTCTCCGCCGCTGGAGGCCCTCTCCTGGGCTACTAAAGTCAAGTGTGCGCGCCTCTAGCTCAACGGCAGAGCAACGGACTCTTAATCCGCAGGTTCTGGGTTCGAATCCCAGGGGGCGCACCAGCACCGAGCCCTGTGGTGCAACGATTGTGCGGCGAAGCCCGCTAGGGAGAGGTCCGTGTACGGCGGGGCTGTACGCGGTCTCGACCGCGTACACGTCCCGGTACACACTCGCGTACACGTTTCGCGTACACTTCCTCTCGGCGGTCGACGGCCGACGCCCGATGTTCCTTCCGGCTGTCCCCGATGAACCACGACGAGGAGGCGTCGATGGCGCGGTCGCTGAAGGAGCGCTTCGAGGGGTTCGTGGACCGGCAGGCGGACCACGATGTGTGGACAGGTGCAACACGTCCCGGCGCGGGCACGGGGCGTATGCGGGTCGACGGCAAGGAGGTCCCGGCGCACCGGATCGCTTGGGAGCTCGCCAACGGGAAGGTTCCGCCCGGCAGCCGGGTCATGCCGTGCCGGGACGTGCCGCGTGCGTGCGAGTCGACCACCTCGAAGTCGCCGACAAACAGCAGCTGGATGTTCTGCCGCTGGCCCGTAGAGGGCGCAAGGGTGGCGGGTCCATGAGGCAGGTTCGGCCCGGAGTCTGGCAGCTGACCACGACCGCTGGGCCGCCGTCCGCCGGCCGGACGCAAAGGGCGTACCGGACGGTGATGGCGCGGACGACCGATGACGCTGGGCGTGAACTGGCCGCCTTCGTGGCCGAGGTTGCCGCCAACGGCCCCCACCGTGTCGACACCCGACACCTCACGATGGACGAGGCGATCACACAGTTTCTCGATGAGCATCTCGCCAGCGAGAAAGGTCGCGAGCAGAAGACGATCGTCGACTACCGGCGGCTTCACAACCGCTGGTTCGCGCCAACGCTCGGAACTCGGCGGGTCCGTGACGTCGACGAGGCGATGCTCGACCGCGCCTTCGGGAACATGCGGGCCGCCGGCCTCAGCCGATCCCGGCTCAACCAGGCGAAGAGCCTCTACGCACCGTTCTTCCGCTGGGCCAAGAGCCGCCGGATCATCACTCGCAACCCGATGGCCGAGTTCCAGCTCCCGACCAGCACGCACGTCTCCGGCGAGCGGATGCCGCCCGAGGTGACGGAGCTCACGACGCTCTTGAACGAAGCGGTCGTCGCAGCACCCGAGATCGCACCGCTACTTGTCCTCGGCGCGGTGACGGGGATGCGGCGAGGCGAGCTCGTCGGCCTCCGGCGCTCGCGGATCCGGTGGAGGGACCAGCGCATCGTCGTCGACACCGCCGTGAGCGGCTCGCGGCTCAAGCCGACGAAGACCCGCAAGGAGCGCAGCCTCTTCATCGACGAGGCGACCGTCGCGATGCTCCGCCGCCACTGCGCCGATGTCGACGAGCGGGCGGCGGTCGTCGGGGCGGTACTCGTCCCGGACCCGTTCGTGTTCACGCTCGCCCTCGATGGGTCCAAGGCCCTGGCGCCGGACTACGTGACCAAGCGCGTCGCCGTTCTCAAGGAGCGTCTCGGGATCGAGGACAAGAAGTCCGAGACCATCGCCCGCGAGGACCAGGCGCTGCGTCTGTTCCGTCAGGAGGCAGCGCCACGGCCGGCGGGGATGACCGGACCAGCTCCGCGCGGCGGGCTGTCGCTTCAAGAGATCGGGAAGGCCTTCGGGCGCAGCGCGCGATGGGCCGCAATGGCCATCGCGTCTGCCGAGAGGCGTGAGGCGGCCGGGAGCCGCGGGCTGGCCCTGTCGTTCGACGGCTCCATCCTCGCCCTCCGGAAGTTCACGTCGAGCGAACTCCTCGACGCAGGGTTCAACGTGAGCATGGTCGCCCAGCGCCAAGGCCACGGCCCGCTGGTCCTGGTCAGGCACTACTCCAAGTCCCGCAGATCCTCCGACCGCCGGGCCGCAAATCATCTTGGGCGTCTGGTTCACCATGGAGGCGCAGAGGACGCCGACGGCGCCCAATCCTGACCGACGCCGAGGCACCGCCGGAACGTCGTGCCCTAGGACCGCCGCATCGACGACCTTGTAACCGGAACGCCCTCGAGCCGGGACGCCATACGCTCGGCGTGCGACGGCTCGGCCCTGGAATGCTCTCCGGCCGTCAAGAGGCTCTCGTTGATCTCACGCTGTCGACGGCCTGCCTCTCGGAGCGCGTCGTCAAACGGGAAGGCGGCGCCAAGACGGGCGTGCGCGCGCTCGGCCTCGCCGCAGGCTGCGCGCCGCTCGGCCGCCGCCTCGACCAGGAGGCCGTCGATCGCCTGGAGGCGGCGCTCCAGCCTCCGCACCAGGGTCGGTGACTCGACCGCCAGGATGTCTTCGGGCACTCCGCGTACGTCGTCGTCGATGCCCTCGAAGGCGAGGACGACCTCCCCCGATGCAGCATCGTGGACCAAGCGCAGCGAGAAACCGCCCAGCGAGCCGAACGGCGTGTTGCTCTCACCCTGGCGGCCGGTGAGCGCAGAGGCGATCACCCGCCGGAGGTGGTCGCCGGCCTCGGCCCGGGAGCGGTGCCGCACCCCCTCCACGGTCATCTCGAAGCGGTCGCCCCGCGTGTCCACCCGCCGTGCCAGCGCCGTCTCCAACTCGGCGATCTGCCGCTCGAGGCGGGCGGCCCGGCCCTCCGCGGTCGCCAGCTTCACCC
>JALYMX010000382.1 GCA_030773495.1 Actinomycetota bacterium
CGACGCGCCGTTCGGACGCGGTTACCGGCGTCGAGTCCGGGATGTTCGGTGCGCGCGTTCGGTGCGCTCTCAGACCTTGAGCGTGACGCCCACCGCGCTTTCGAAGTACGCGACGGTCGCACGCGCATAGTCGGCGGGCCACTCGGCCCTCGTCGAGGCCGTCAGCCGCTGTGCCCGCGGCAAGAACGCTTCCGCTAACGCGACATAGCCGTCGATGGCTGAGTCGATGGTTACGAGGAGCGGCGGGAGGGACTCGAGCAGCCGGTTCTGCTCGTCGGTCAGATAGCGCCGAAGCCGCTTGGTGAAGGGGAACAGGCCGCCGCCCTCCCGAGTCGATTCCAGGCCCTGCTCGGCGAGGAAGAGCCGGACCAAGCCGAGGTCGCGCATCAGGATCACGCCGTTGCTGGCCGGGACCGGTTCGTCCCGCCCGATGGCGGCCACGACGTTGCCGAGCATGTAGAGGAACCACAGCACGGCGCCCTCGGGGAAGAAGGGTTCCCGCCGCCGATCGGGCCGCGGCCGCGGCTCGGTGGGTAGCAGCCCGGCCTTGTCGAAGAGCGGCACCATCCCTTCGATGGCGTGGGCGTCGATCGATCCCGCCACCCGGAACACCACGTCGAAGTGGAGCCAGTCGGGCGTGATGCACACACCGCCCCCCGTGGCCGGCTGAGGGGGACCTGCCGGGTTCAGGCCAGCGAAGGACTGGATGTTCACAGTGGGCGTGATGCGGTGGATGAGATCGACCCACCCGTCGGCCAGCTCGGAGCCCGACTCCTCGGCAACCAGCACCTGCAGGTCGACGTCGCTGAACGCGTCGCCCACCCCCACCGCAAACCCGCCCACGAGGTAGGCGGCGAGGACACGGTCGTCGGCCCGGAGCACCTCCGTCGCCCGGGCGATAAAGGCCTGGTGGGGCGCCGTCGTGGCCGACTGCACGCCGGCCAGGGAGTACCGGCTCGAGGGCGGGGTCATTCCGCCACCGCCTCGGCCTGAAGGAGGGCCACGACGCACTCCAACAGCGCGGTGAGGCGCCCAGGAGGTCGAGCCGTCAGCGTCGCCTGAGTGTGGCCACGGGCGTCCACCGGGGTCGTTGTCACGACGGCGCTCGCCGCGCGGCACCCCAGGGCCGACGCCACGGCGAAGACCGCGGCGCTCACCATGTCGGTCACCAGAACGCCCTCGTCCCGGTAGGCGGCGAGCTCCTCGGCCGTGGTTCGGTACGGGGTCGACACGGTCCAGCTGGGTCCGCACCAGGGGTCAAGCCCGGCGCCTTTGGCTGCGGCCCGGAGCTGTGCAGTGAGCATGGCATCTGCCGACGCGTAGCGGGCGGGCGGGAGGTAGTGGCAGGACACGCCGTCGTCCCGGAGGGCTCGGTCGAGCACGACGCAGTCCCCCCAGCGCAGATCACTTGAGACGGCCGGAGCCGGCCCCACGGCAATGAAGGAGTCGACGCCGAGGGCGGCGAGATGCTCGAGCAGCGCGACCGGGGCGGGAGCACCGAGACCGAGGCAGGCGACCGCGACCGGCGGGCCAGTGGTCGTGAGGTACACGGTCCCGTTGGCGGGCCGCAAAGTCGATGACTCGCTGTAGCACTCGGGCTGGCTCGCCAAATGCCTGGTGATGAAGGTCTGCGACGTGAACAGCGCCCCGACGGGCACGACGCCCGGATCCCATCCCCGCTCGCGGGCGGAGGACAGCATGTCGGAGGCGCCGTAGACGGCTGCCCGGCGTGCCTTGTCGCGCATCAGCGGGCTCATGGCCGTGGAGCGGGCGGCCTCCACTGCGGACCGCAAGCTCGGCCAGCTGCTGAAGCCGTACTCGCGCGCCACAACGAGCTGGGCGGCGGCAAGCGTCGTTACCCTAGTTACCCCGCAGAGCCGGCGGGCGGCGGCGGTGTCGCCGCTCCTCGCCGCCCGGTGCAACTCCTTCGCCTGCCTGCGCAACTGGGCCAGGTCGGGTCGATCGGGCAAGGTGGGCATGTGCATCTCCTCCCGTACGCCTGGGGCCCGCAGCTCAGGCCGAAAGGAGAGGGTCTGCGCGAAGTTGAACGACGGAGGTGGACTCAGTCCTTCCCACGGGCCCGGGTGCGCCCTCCAGGCGCACAGCGGACGGTACCTGCCCGTGGAGGGTCGTGCAACAGGTGTTGCGAAGGCCGCCGGCACGTCTGCTGCAAGCGCTCACGATGCGCCGTTCTGTGCGCGACGCATCGGCTCGGGCAACCACGTTCGGCGCGCGCGTTCTATGCGGCGGTCGCGCGCGACGACGCCTCAGAGGCCGAGCTGAGGGCTGTTCGTAATCGGTTCCGTCACCTCGGTCCCCACGATCTCCTGCCACAGGCGACGACGGGGCTCTCGCTCGTACGTGAAGATGACTTCGCACCCGAACGTCTCAGCCGTAGCGAGATGAATCGCGTCGGCGGCGCGGAGTCCGGTGAGTCCCTGGGCCACGGCCGTCCTGATGATCCTGCGCGCGCGCCGAGTAGCGGCCTGCGAAACGTCGGCAAGGCTCACTGGCGATGCCGGTGTCCACAGCTGGTCGATCGCTTCCTCACCGGCCTCCGTCAAGCCGCTGTCGCGTTCGTGTGCCCCGTATGCGACCTCAGCGATCGACAGGACCGACGTCAGAATCTCAATCTCTGAACGTCGCGCCTCATCAAGTAGCGTCTGGACCGTATCCGCTCGCCCTTCCTCGTTCCCGACGTATGCGAGGAAGACGTTCGCGTCGAAGTAGACGCGCTTCCGGTCAGCCGGCATCTCGAATCCGACGAATCACCTCTTCAGCCGGCTCGGTCCCTGCGATTACGCCACGAGCGCGTAGGAACCCAAGTGCGTCACCTTCTGGGACGACGTCGACGCTCGTCACCCGCCGAACCGCGAGGGGCCTTCCGCTTTCAGCGTCTCGCGTGACGATGCCGGTGACGTCGGCGATGTGCCCCCACGCGTCACGCATCTGATCTTCGTGGTCCGGTTCCAGGTAACACGAGACCGGGCGGTCGGTGGCGAGCTCGTAGAGCGTGAAGCGGAAGCCCTTTCGGTGAGACAGCGTCTCCACGCGGCCGCGAACGGTCCCCAGCGACTTCGTAGTCCTCGCACCTCCGGCGTTGGCCGCTGGGCGGATCGGCGCCGTAAAGATCACCTCGTCTTCTGCCGTCTCGAGGATCACTCTGTTCCGTTCATCAGCGAGCTCGGTGAGCCCCTGCACCACCCGAAGCAGTGGCCGCGCGTCATCGAGCTCCCCAGCGGAGACGCGCTGGCCGGCGACGAGATACAGCTCTGTCATCCTCGGGATCTTCGCTACGGCGTCTTCATCTAGCGGTTCCGGGCGCGCGGTGACGACGGCAGAGCCGTACTCGAGTCCGGCGAGAGCCCATCGAACGTGCGCGGCCTGATCCTGCTCGAGCGCCGTCAGCACGTCCCGAAATCGTTCAACCGCGTTGGAGAGCTTGTCGATCGTCAGCTCACCTTCGACGCGGAAGGTCACGGAGTCGCCGGTCACGATCTCAAGCGTACTCACGAGGTGGGACACCACCTCGGCACGACCGCTTCGGATGATCGGATCTCACTGCGGCGCTCCTATTCGCGGAGCCACCGGGCAAGAGTTTCGCCACGCAGAAGCAGAGAGCCGCGATGTGGAAGTCCTCCGCTGGAGGACTTCCCGAGCCCGAGCGGCGTCCGCTCCGATCACCCGGACCTAACGGACAGGAGCGGCCGCGCCACCACGCTCCGAACCGCCGTTCGGGCGCGATGAGGGGCGTTCGCCCCGGCCGGAAGTTGCAGGTACAGCGTTCCGACCGCCCCGCACGCGATGGGCTGCCAGGGTCAAGCGCTGGCGTGCACATCCTCGGAGGTCTCATGCGGCGAACGGTTCAACGAGAGGCCCGCTCTTTCCGAGACGTGCCGCTCCCAGCACCCTCGCCCCGGCAACGGCACGCCGGCCTCGAGCAACCAGCGCCGGACCGTCTCCTGGCTGCAACCGAAGTCGGCCGCGATGCGCGCCGTCGATCGACACTCGCCGTAGGAGGCGACCACCGCCTCCAACCATGCGAGGCGCCGTTGTCGACGGATGCGCCGCAGGGCGGGCGCGTTCCGAGGGCCCGAACGGAACGCGATACCCCACTCGTGCATGCGTCGCCGGACGACGGCCTCCGACTGCCCTGTCAAGAGCTCGA
>JALYMX010000383.1 GCA_030773495.1 Actinomycetota bacterium
CGAGCGTGCGCCGTAGCGACTCGTCGTCCTCCCGGGCCTCGGCCGACTGCTGCTCGGCCCGCACCGCCCGTTCGGTGGCCTGGCGCAGCCGGTCCTGGAGGATCTCCACGCCGGCGGCGACGCGCTCGAGGAACTCGTCGACGTCGTCCTGGTGGTAGCCGCGCAGCTTCTCGCGGAACTCGACATCTCGGATGGTCTGTGGCGAAACCTCCACGCCCGGGCATCGTACCGCCGCCCGCCTCGCCACTCCGGGATGGGCGGCCGGACCGCGGCGACGTAACGGGCGGTCTCCCGGGTCAGGCGCTGCCAGACCCGATGTGCCGTGTGGCGCTGCTTGCGGGGGGCGCCGAGGTCGTCGCTCAGCCACTGGCGGATGGTCCCCTGGCACGGTCCCAGCGCGGGCGAGGTGCGCTCCGGCACCTTGCGCTCGGCCCGCGTGGCCGACGCCAGCGCGGCCCGGACCGTGCGGCGGTGCACACGGAACCGTAGGGCCAGGGCTCGGATCCCGAGTCCCTCGTCTCGGCTCGCTCTGCGAATACGTTCGTACAGCTTCACCGTCGACATCTCCTTCCTCCCTCGTTCCAGCGGTTATGGTGACCACAGAACGTAGGGAGTACTTGTTTACCGGGGTCCACCACCTGAGATCGCCGACCGTGTACCTCGGGATGTTGCGGAGAGGGGTGAGCGGAGCCAAAGATCCCGGACCGGACAGAAGCGAGGCAGGACCAGGCGGGTGATGCCGCCTGGCTCGCGTCGCGAGTCGCCGACCTGGAGCGGCAGGTGGCGGAGTTGCTCGAAGGCGTGGTCGCCAGGGACGCCCGCATCGCCGAGTTGGAGGGGCAGCTGGAGAAGGTTCGCCGTGCCGGCAAGCGCCAATCGGCCCCGTTCTCCAAGGGGGAACCGGCCGACGAGCCGGCCCGGCCCGGCCGCAAGAAGGGCAAGGCCCACGGCCGCCACGGCCACCGTGCGGCCCCGGCCGAAGTGGACCGGGAGCTCGACGCCGCGCTGCCGGCGTGCTGCCCTCACTGCGGCGGCGGCGTGGACTTCGAGCGCTGGGACGAGCAGTTCCAGACCGAGCTGCCCGAGGTCCGTCCCGTCGTCACCCGCTTCCGGGTGGGCGTGGGCCGCTGCCGGGGCTGTCGGCGCCGGGTGCAGGGGCGCCACCTTGAGCAGACCTCCGACGCGCTGGGGGCCGCCGCCTCCCAGCTCGGTCCCCGGGCCAAGGCGCTGGGGCTGGTCCTGCACTACGAGCTGGGCCTCAGCTTCGCCAAGTGCTCGTCGCTGCTGGCCCGCTTCGGCGTCGGTGTCACCGCCGGGGCCATCTGTTCCTCCTCGGCGTCCACCTCCACCGCCCTGGTCCCCACCCAGCGCGCCATCAAGGCGCACGTGGGCGCCTCGCCGGCGCTGACGATGGACGAGTCCGGCTGGCGCATCGGCGGGGAGCCGGCGTGGCTGTGGGTGGCGGCCACCGCTGACGCCACGCTGTACGAGGTGGCCCGGGGCCGGGGCTTCGACGAGGCCGTGCTGCTCGTCGCAGCCGGCTACGACGGCGTGATCGTGCGCGACGGCTGGAGCGCCTACAACGGCTACCACCAGGCGGCGCACCAGTCATGCCTGGCCCACCTCGTCCGCCGATGCCACGAGATGATCGAGGACCTGCCCGCCTGGGCACGGGGCACGCCCCGCCAGGTCAAGGACCTCTTGCTCGAAGCGCTCGACGCCCGGGACCTCGACGAGGCCGGCCGGGCCGAAGGCGGTGGCCGACATCGGCGAGCGCATCGACCTGCTGGCCGGCCAGGCCCATCCCCACGACGAGAACCGCAAGCTGGTCAAGCACCTGTTCCACGAGCGCCATGCCCTGTTCACCTTCCTCACCACCGGCGGCGTCGACGCCACCAACTGGCGCGGGGAGCAGGCCATCAGGCCGGCGGTGGTCAACCGGAAGGTGTGGGGCGGGAACCGGACCGACCGGGGCGCCGAGGACCAGGGCCGGGTGATGACCTTCCTGCGCACCGCGCACCAGCAAGGGGCCGACGCCATCGCCATGCTGGTCGACCTCGCTCGGGCGCCCACCCCGGGCGTCGTCATCGGCCTCACCCTGCGGCCCGGCTGACCACCACTGCCGAATCGGCGGTTCCCGGCGATCCATTCAGGTCAATTCAGCCTGGCGCGCCCCGGTAAACAAGTACCGTAGGGAAAGGGCGTTGGGGGGGCCACTTCAGACCATCAAAGTGCTCCAGGTGGGACCACTTCAGGGTGTCATTCCCACGTGGATACGCCAGGATCTGGTGCGAGTTGCCTTTGGAAATTTCCTAAGGGACTGCGCGGGAACTACTTGGGCGTTGGATGCACCGTGTAGTTCCAGTAACCGTGCCATTCGTCGGGGGTGAGGGGGACGGCGGCGCCTTGGTGCGCACCCGCACCTCGAGGCGGGGCCGCTCGCCGTCGTGCAGCTCCCAGCCGCAGATCACCACCGCTCGGCGCAGACCGAGCACGTTTCTCAGTAGGGTCTTGACGCGCACGCCGCCCCTCCTCGTCGTCAGCCTTCGAACAGCCGGAAACGTAGGAGCTGGGCGGCGTGCGTGCGAGGACCCCGGTCAGCCGGGTCGGTCAGGCACCCACGACAGCGTCAGTTGAGCCGTCTTTCCGCGCGCCGTCGGCGAGCAGCGCTTCGTCGGCGAGCACGGCGAGTGACCGTAGGCCAGTAGGCGGGTCCCCGGCCACGAGGCGGGCCAATAAGCACCGGCGGACGATGTCTCGCAGCGTTAGGGCGTCGATCTCGTCGGTTCGTCGGGTGACCGAGTCTGGACCTCCGCCTTGTAGGCGTTGCGCACAAAGTCCCTGCACGGCGAGCCGGTCCGCGTCGTCCGTGCCAGCGAGCACGGCGACTCGTTGGGACGCCTTGTGAGTGAGGCCCGCCGTTCCTCGTCGGGGGCGGAGAGCAGCGCCTCCAGCGCTATCGCGTAGTGCCGCTACCGAGCGGACTTAGCGAGGGGCGCGCGCCCGCGCGCCCCTCCCTGGCCGGCGCGCCGCCAGCAGCGGCCGTGCGCCCGTCGCGTCGAGGCATACTATTGGATGAGAATCGCGAGCATCAAGAAGATCGCGGCCGCTGCAAACACTCCCGCGAGGACGTTTGCAACAGTCCTAAGCGGGCGCTCATCGACTAAGCCCGCTCCTGTGTTCCTTCGCGCACGAATTCGAAGTCCCTGGACTGCAGCGTAAGCAAGTGCGACAACCACAAAGGTAATAGTCGCGACTCGAACCAACATCAACTTGTGAAGAAGGACGCTAGGCCGAGCCCCGCTGCGGCCACTCCGAGCGCAGTACCACAAGCGAGTGTGACAAAGCCACAACCGATAGCAACTATGCCTAGTTCTGTAGCCCCTAGTCCCAGTGCTGACGACAGCGAAAACGAGATGGAGCCAGTCGGATCCACAAAGTTGACCGGGTCGTCACCGACGTACACGTATCGATTCAGAGTTGAGGGCTCGAAGACCGATCCAGCGAGCGGGTCCTGCTGGGTCCACCTACCGGGCTTCGAGTCGTAGTACCTCGTCCCGAACTTGTTCAGCCCGGTGGTGTCGGAGTACCCGCCGGCGTAGCGACGAGCGGTATCGGCGGTGCCGGACCCCACGGTGGTCTTGCCCCACGCGTCGTAGGTGTAGCTGCGCACGACGGCGCCGGTGCTGTCGATGAGTTTCACCACCGAGCCGAGCCCGTCGAGGAGGAAGTACTGGTTGGCACCGCTGACGCGCTGGCCGACCAACCCGGCGTCGTTGTCCCTGGTGTAGTAGGTGCTGGCGGAGGTGGCTGACAGGCCGAGGATGTCGGAGGCGAAGTTGGTCCCCGCCGCGCTCACCCGTTCGGTCTGGTCGACGTCGGCGTAGGTGTAGGCCGGCGTCGAGCAGCTGGGGGTCCCCGAGGTCGAGGTTGCGCACAGCTGGTTCAAGGCGTTGTAGGCCATGAACAGCCCCGGGGCTGACGTCTGGTTGCCGTTGGCGTCGTAGGTGTGGTTCGGCGACGAGCAGCTGGCCGTCCCCGACGTCGAGGTGGCGCACAGCTGGTTGGCGCCGTTGTAGGCGTACGAGGTGGTCACCCCGCCCGACA
>JALYMX010000384.1 GCA_030773495.1 Actinomycetota bacterium
GGCCAGGGTCGTGCGCATCGACGAGGCCGCGTAGCGGCCGGACCGGCCCGAGCAGCGCGGTGTCCGCTCGCCCCCGGTGGTGCGATCAGGTGCCGCCGGCCACCGCGCTGGTCGCCTGTGGCGGGGAGCAGCACCGGGTCTCGTGGCGGCGGGGCAAGCTCAAGCTGGAGGACCACGACCTGGCGGCCGAGCGCACGATGCTCGCCTTCGGGGGCGAGACGCCGGCCTGCCTGCACGTGCTCCAGCTGTGGCGGAACCTGCACTCGTGGGCCATGTCCACCGAGCTGCTGCGCCAGATGCAGTCGCGGCTCGGCCCCGATGTCCTCCTCGCCCCCGGCGACCTCGCCCGGGTGCACCGCCTCGGCCTGCTGCTCACGTGGGAGCGGGCCTGGCGCCGCTCCGCCTACTTCAGCGATCACGGCCGGTTGCTCGACGAGGAGCTCCGTGAGTCGGCGCTGCCGCCGCTGCGCCAGCACCTGCGCTGGTGGATGGAGCGGCGCGGGTGCCGGCGCATCGCCTCGCTCGAGCTCCGGGTGCTGCGCGGGGGACAGGAACCGGGCCTGCGCGGGGAGATGGACGCCGTGAGCGCCCGCGCCACCGCCGGCCTCGGCGCCGGCTGGCTGGTGGGGGTGTGGGCGCGGGGGCTGGCGGTGGTGGACGGCGCCTTCGTGCTCGAGGTCACCGACGACGAGGCCGGGCAGGGTGGCGTCGTGGTGCGAGCGGTGCGGTGGGAGGGCCAACCGTCCGGGCGGGCCTCGGCGGTGACGGCGGAGGCGGTGGTCGAGCCGGGGCCGGACGGCGGGTGGCGTCTGCATTGGCGGGAGGGCGCCGTAGGCTGAGGGTGTGCCGGCCAGCGCCGTCGAGGCGTCCTCGGGGTTGTTGGCGTTCATCCGCTACGCCTTCATGCCCAACCACCTCGGGTACTGCGGCGGCAACGACGCCGAGGTGCTGTTCGAGCACGCCGCCGCCAACCGGGCCGACGTCCGGCTGGCGCCGCTGCTCGCCAAGTTCACCGGCGCCTTCCCGTACCTGCGCACCATCGCCGCCGCCAACGGCATCGCCGACCCGTTCGACCGGCGCGTCGTCGACGCCTACTGGCTCGGGAACGACCTGTTGGAGGGCGTCGAGGCCGCTGCCCTGAACCGGTCGCTGGAGGAGCGCTTCGGGCGCCAGCTCCAGGGCCGGCTGCGTGACGAAGTCCTGCGCAAGCCGCCCCAGGGCGCTCGCCCCCATCACCTGTTCCACGTCCTCGACGTCTACCGCCGCCTCGAGAGCGAGGAGATCGGGATGGCGGCCATGGAGAGCTGCCGCATCAGCTGGGGCCGGGTGCGCACCGTCGAGAACGCCGCCCTGGTCGTGGACCGCCAACCCCTGGTGCTGCGGGACGGGCGCCTGACCCTCGGGCCGCCGGCCGCCGAGCGGGTCCTGCGCACCTTGTCGGGCCAGGGCTTCACCGACGAGGTGGCCGAGGGGGACTGGGTGTCCATCCACTGGGGGTGGGCCTGCGAGGTGCTCGACGAGCGCCGGCTGGCCGGGTTGCGCCGGTGGTCGGAGCACCACCTCCGCCTGGCCAACCAGACGATCTGACGCCGGGCGCTCAGGGCCTGGAAGGAAACTACGTGCGCGGTCGGTAGGGTCGAAAGGCACCCGAGGAGGGTGAACGCGTCAACGACCGCGCACGTAGTTTCCTGACGGTCCCTCAGCGGGACATGGCCTGGAAGGCGAGCACGGCGGCGGCCACCTCGCCCACCGCCTCGCTCGCCGGCACCGTGGCGACCGGCACCCCATAGGCCCGGAGGGAGGCCAGGGCGGCGCCCTCGCCGTCCGCCGTGGCGTCCACCAGCCACAGCCGGGCCGGCGCCGCCTGCTCGGCCCGCAGGCCGTGCGCGTCGTGCACCACCACGCCCCACAACGCCGCCTCGCCGACGACCAGGGGCTCGCCCGGGGCCAGGCAGACGCCGCTGGACCGGAGCCCGGCCAGGTCGGGGCTGGCGTGGATGCCGCAGGCGCACCCGGCGGCCGGCGCCTCGTGCCCGCCGATGAGGCAGACGGCCCGCAGGGGCTGCCCCGGCGTCCACGTGACCCGCTTGTGGGTGACCGAGCGGAGGAGGCGGCTGGCGCGGTCGAGCTGCCAGTAGCGCCAGCCCACCACCGGGTCGTCGGGTGGGCGCCGGGTGGGCGCCGGCCCGAGGCTCAGGCCTGCGGGGGGCCGGGTGTCGTCCACTGCCCGGTCTCGGGGAACAGCGGATCGACCGTGCACGACGAGTCGGGGTCGGGCTGCCACAGGGCCGACGCCTGCTCCCAGCACTCGTCGTGGAACGCCATCGGCGTGGGGCACATCGAGGCGCCCACCGAGAGCTCGGCCCGGTGGCCCTGGTCGGGCGGCACCTCCCTGCCGCACGCGTCGCACAGGTCGGACGCTTTCACGTTCCTATGCTAACCACCTGGTATGGCTCGAGCGGCCCTCGTCACCGGTGGCACCGGGTTCATCGCCGGCCACCTCATCCCCGCCCTCCTCGCCGACGGGTGGCAGGTGCGCACGTGCGGGCGCCGTCCCCGGCCGGAGGCGCTGCCCGGCGAGGTGGAGTACCACCGGGTCGACCTGGCCGACCGCGACGCCGACCTGGCGCCACTGCTCGCCGGCGTGCAGCGGGTGTTCCACCTGGCCGGGGCGTCCAGCTCCCGCTCCTCGCAGGAGGAGATGGAGCGCTCGAACGCCGGGGGAACCGAGAACGTGGCCGCCGCGGCGGCCGCCGCCGAGGTCGAGGTGTTCGTCCACATGAGCTCCACGTCGGTCTACGGCGAGGAGGTCGAGCTGCCGTCGCCGGTGCCCGAGACGGTGGAGCCACGGCCCAGCCGCGGGTACGGCAAGGCCAAGTGGATGGCCGAGCAGGCCGTGTGGCGGCTCGTCGAGAAGGGCTTCCCCGCCGTGGTGCTGCGCCCCGTCTCGGTGCACGGGCCGGGGGCCATCAAGCTCCTGGCCAGCGCCATGCTCGACGTGGCCATCGAGCGCTTCGCCGGCCTCCCCACGGTGGTGCTCCACGACCGGCCTGTCGAGCAGCGCCTCGTGCACGTGGCCGACCTCGTCGGCGCGTCCCTGCACCTGGCCGGTCACGAGCCGGCGCGCGGCGCAGCGTTCAACCTCGCCATGCCCACCTACCCCACCAGCCACGACGTGGGCGCCATGCTGGCCGACGAGTTCGGGCTGGGCGTCGAGCTCAGCAGCGACCCGGACTGTGGCCCGAGCACCGACGAGCGGGCGTCGGTGCGCGGGCGCATGCTGGCGGCCGGGATGGCCGACGACATCCTGTTCACCCCGGAGCGCTTCCGCTTCATGCGCAAAGCCAATCGGAACAACCGCCTCGACCTGCGGGCGCTGTTCGCCACGGGGTTCGAGCTGCGCGAACCGGACGTGCGGGCGACGGTGGCCGACCTGGCCGCCTGGTACGGCGAGCGACGCTGGATCATCTAGGAAAGGCCGTTGAAAAGCGCGACGGCGAGTTCTACCTTCCCTGCAAAGGAAGTGGTGGGCTCGGCATGAGGAAGCAGTGGTAATCAGCGGTGCCCGCGGGGGGCGGGGCTCGGAGTAGCGAGATGCACGCTCTTTCGCGCCAGCCCGCCCGCCGCTGCCGCGCCCGTTCCCTTCCGTGGGACGAGGCCTCCGCCGGCACCGGCAACCGACCCTTCGTGGTCGACCTCACCGACGCCGTCGCCACCGACCCCGAGCTCACCGGGCGCAAGGCGGCCACCCTCGCGCTCGCCTGCCGCCACGGGTTCCCCGTGCTGCCGGGCTTCGTCGTCACCACCGAGGGCTGCGCGCTCCTCGCCGCCGGCGCCGATGGCGCGCCTGACGGCCCCGCGCATGCGCTCGGCGAGCTGCACCGGGCATGGTCGGCGCTGTCGGACAGCGGACGGCACGCCCTCGTCGTCCGCTCCTCGTCGCCGGGCGAGGACGGTGCCACGTCGTCGATGGCGGGACGGTTCACCTCGGTGCTGGGCGTTCGCACGCGAGCGGCCTTCCTCGAGGCCGTGCAGACCGTGGTCGACTCGGCCCGGCTGGTTGCCGCCGGCGCCGACGATGGCCCCGCCGGCGCCGCGGCGCCCATGGCCGTGCTCGTCCAAGCCCAGGTGTTCCCCCGTTGGGGAGGCGTCCTGTTCGGCGTCGACCCCGTCACCGGCCGCCGCGACCGGCTCGTCGTGGCCGCCGTCGACGGCGGCCCTGACCAGCTCGTGAGCGGGACCGTGGACGGGAGCCGGACCACGCTGTCGCGGCGAGGGCGCGTGCTCGACGTCGAGGGCGACGGGCCCCGTCTCCCTGCCCGTCACCGGCGGGCGCTGGCCCGCCTCGCCGCCGGTGCGGCGCGCGCCTTCTCGGGGCCACAGGACGTCGAATGGGCGCTCGACGCCGAGCGAGGGCTGCTGCTGCTCCAGACCCGGCCCGTGACCGCCGTGGGCGAGGCGGCGCTCGCCAGCGGCCCGGTGCTCGGCCCCGGTCCCGTCGCCGAGACCTTCCCCGAGCCCCTGGGCCCGTTGGAGGCCGATCTGTGGCTGTCACCGCTTCGTGCCGCGTTGGCCGAGGCGGTGCTGCTCACCGGCGCCGCGCCCCGCCGGCGCGTCGGCACCTCGCCGGTGGTCACGACCGTGGGCGGGCGCGCCGCCGCCGACCTCGACCTGCTCGGCGTCGCGCCCCGACGCCGCTCGTTGGGGACGCGTCTCGACCCTCGCCCGCCGGCGCGTCGGCTGTGGGCGGCGTGGCGCACGGGCCGGCTGCGGGCCGCCCTTCCCGGCCTCGCTCGCGACCTGCTGGCCCGTGCCGACGCCGAGCTGGCCTCGGTCCCGGCACCGGCCTCCATGGACGACGCCGCCCTGCTGCGCGTGCTCCGAGGCTCGGAGCGGGCGCTGGTGTCGCTGCACGCCCACGAGGTGCTGGCCGGCATGCTCGCCACCACCGGGGAAGCGGGAGCGGGCGGGACGTCGGGGGCGGGCGCCGCCCTCCACGCCCTGGCCGCCGCTCGCCGACAGGGGCTGGCCGACCACGACATCGTCGCCCGCCACCCCGTGGTGCTCGCCCTCGTGCCACCGTCCATCGCCGCCCCGGCGCCGCTGCCGGAGGTCCTCGTCGTGCCGCCGGCGACCGACGCCCGGGGCGGCGTGGACGAGTTGGCCGAGCTGCGGGAGGGCCTGCGGTTGCGGGTGCGCTGGGTGCACGAGCTCACCGCCGTGGTGGCCCGCGAGCTCGGGGCCCGCCTGGCCCGCCGCGACCTGCTCTCCGCAGCCGAGGCGGTGCCCTGGTTGTCACTCGCCGACCTGGAGGCGGCGGTGACCGGCGGCGTGGCGCCCGTGGGCGTGGAGGCGCGGCGGGCGGCAC
>JALYMX010000385.1 GCA_030773495.1 Actinomycetota bacterium
CGGCCTGCTCGCGCGCCACGGCCAGCGCCTCGGCGGCGGCCCGCTCGCCGCCCGCCACCGTCGACGCGTAGGCCCGGCGCACGCCCATGTCCTCGGCTCGGTTCCCGCCGAGGAGCAGCTGCACCACCGGGAGGCGTCCACTGCGGACGTAGGAGTCCACGGCGCGGTCGCGGAGTCGCGCCCGCGCCAGGGCGACCCCCTCGTCCGCCTGCCGCAGCTCGGCCTCGGCGGTCCGGGCCTGCTCGGTCACCCTCGCCGCCCGCAGGCGGGCCTGGTTCAGCTGCTCGGTGAGCTGGCTCGCCTGCCGGCCCCGCGCCTCCAGCTCGCCGGCGACGCGCTCGGCCTCGGCCCGCTTGTCGGCCAGCGGGTCCGCCCCGGCCCGGCTCGCATTCCCGGGCAGGCCGAGGAGCGCGGCCACCACGACGGCGACCACGCCGGGGCCCAGCCGTGGAGGACGCGACGTCGTCACGGAGTGGCGCACGACGCCGTGACGCTACCGGCCGTGGGCGGTGCGGGCCACTGCCGGGGCGACTGCAACGGGCCGGGTACGGTGCGGCGTGGCGTTCCGGACCGAGCACGACTCGATGGGGGAGGTGCGCGTCCCCGCGGCCGCCCGGTGGGGACCGTCCACGCAACGGGCCGTCGAGAATTTCCCGGTGTCGGGCCTGCGGGTCGACCGCGCCCTGATCGCCGCCCTGGGAGCCATCAAGGCGGCCGCCGCCGTGGAGAACGGCCGCCTCGGGGTGCTCGAGCCCGACATGGCCGAGGCCATCCGCGAGGCGGCCGGCGAGGTGGCGGCCGGGCGGTGGGACGACGAGTTCCCCGTCGACGTGTACCAGACGGGGTCGGGGACCTCGACGAACATGAACGCCAACGAGGTGGTGGCGGGACTGGCCGCGGAACGGCTCGGGCGCCGGGTGCACCCCAACGACCACGTGAACGCGTCGCAGTCGTCGAACGACGTGTTCCCCTCGGCCATCCACCTGGCCGCCGCCTCGACCATCACGGCCGACCTGGTGCCCGCCCTCGAACGGCTGGCGGCGGCCCTCCGGGAACGTCAGGGCGCGTTCGCCGAGGTGGTGAAGTCGGGCCGCACCCACCTCATGGACGCCACCCCCGTCACCCTCGGGCAGGAGTTCGGCGGGTGGGCCCGGGCCGTGGAGAACGGGATCGAGCGCCTGGGGGGGGCGATGCCCCGGCTGGCCGAGCTGCCGCTCGGGGGCACGGCGGTCGGGACCGGCATCAACGCGCCGGAAGGGTTCGCGGCCGGCGTGATCGCCCGGCTGGCGGCGGAGACGGGACTGCCGCTCACCGAGGCCCGGGACCACTTCGAGGCCCAGGGCGGGCGTGACGCGCTCGTGGAGGCCAGCGGCATGCTCCGCACCGTGGCGGTGTCGCTGTTCAAGGTCGTGAACGATCTGCGGTGGCTGGCCAGCGGCCCGCGCACCGGTCTGGCCGAGATCCGCCTGCCCGACCTGCAGCCGGGGTCGTCGATCATGCCCGGCAAGGTGAACCCGGTCGTCCCCGAGGCGGTGGCCCAGGTGGTGGCCCAGGTGGTGGGCAACGACGCCGCCGTGGCCTTCGCCGGCTCGGCCGGCAACCTCGAGCTCAACGTGATGATGCCCGTGATGGCCCGCAACCTGCTGGAGTCGGTGCGCCTGCTGGCCGCCGCCAGCCGCCTGCTGGCCGACCGCTGCGTGGCCGGGATCGAGGCCGACGTGGAGCGGTGCCGGCGCTACGCCGAGTCGTCGCCCTCATTGGGCACGGCGCTCAACCCGTACATCGGCTACGAGAGGGCGGCCCAGGTGGTGAAGGAGTCGGCCACGAGCGGCCGGTCGATCCGCGAGATCGTGGTGGAGCGGGGGTGGATGAGCCACGAGGAGCTCGACCGGGCGCTCGACGTGCTGCGCCTCACCCGCGGCGGGATCGTCCGCTGACCGCCGAGGCCGGCGCTCTCGCTACTCCACGAGCGGCACGCCCGGGAACGGGCCCGGGTCGTCGGCCGCCGGGATCTTGGGCGCCGACCAGGCCATGATGCGGGCGAGGCGGGTGGTCACCTCACGCCATTCGGCGGGGTCCCACCCCTCGGCGGCTCCCATCACCGAGCCGTCCGTGGCCAGGTGCACGATGGCGGGAAGGTGCTCGAGGCCCAGCGCCTTGATGGCACTGCCCTCGGGGTCGGAGAAGGTGAGGATCTCGTCGGCCCACCGACCGAGGAAGGCCCGGCACTCGTCGGGCTTGCCGGCCACCAGCCAGGCGATGCGGCAGTCCGCCTCCTGAAAGTTGAGGAGGATTCTTGCCGCCGTGCGCACGATCCAGGCGCTCTGGTGGGCGAACGGGTCGAGGGCCACGACGACGAGGTGGAACGTGGTGAGCCATTGCGCCACCGTGCGGGCCGGACCGTTGATGGGCTCCAGGCTCAGGTCGGGCGGCGGGTCGGTGGCCACGGCGGCAGAAGGTAGCCGAGGGGGGTTTCGGCGGGCGAGGCGGCGCACGGCGGGCGGAGGGGTATCGTCGCCGGGCGATGCACCCGATGGAGCGCCTGCGGGCGGTGGCCCGCTCCGAGGGCGCCGGCCCGGGGCTCCTGGTGCGGGAGGCGGCGGCGGCGCTGGCCGGGCTGGGTTCCGAGCCGGCGGGCATCGTCACCGCCTGCCGGCGCCTCGTGGAGCGCCACCCGACGGTCGGCCCGATGTGGTGGCTGGCGTCGCGCGTGCTGTGCGCCGCCGATCCCGTCGCCGAGGCGTGGCTGGTCGCCGACGAGCTGGAGGCCGACGCGACGGTGGCCCACCTGGTGGCCACCCTCCCCGACGACGCCACCGTCGTCCTGGTCGGCTGGCCCGAGCAGGCGGTGGACGCCGTGCGCCGGCGGGGCGACGTCAGCGTGCGGCTCGTCTCGTCGGGTGGCGAGTCGTCGGGGCTGGCGCCGAGGCTGCGCCGAGCCGGCGTGGAGGTGGACGAGGTGGCGGACGCCGGGGTGGGTGCCGCCGCCGCCGCCGCCGACCTCGTGGTG
>JALYMX010000386.1 GCA_030773495.1 Actinomycetota bacterium
GACCCGCCGCCCAGGCCGGCGCCGACGGGGATGCGCTTCTCCAACCGCACGGCCGCCCTCCGGCCGACGGCGGCCATGGCCCGGGTGACGAGGTCGTCGGCCGGCAGGTCGGCGCCGTCCACCTCGAGGTGGTCGCCCTCGCCGAAGGTGAGCACGTCGGCCAGCTCCAGGGTGGTCATCTCGGCGTCGAGGAGGTGGTAGCCGTCGGCACGCACGCCGGTGACCCTGAGCGAGAGGGTCAACTTGGCGAGGGCTCGTTGCTGGGTGTGCACGAGGCCAGCTTGCCCCACTCGGCCACCCCCAGCTCCTCGGCCCGGGCCTCGGGCCGCACCCCGGCGGTGGCGAACTCGTCCTCGCCCACCATGCCCGCCAGCGCCCGCCGCAGCATCTTGCGCCGGTGGGCGAACCCCGCCTCGACCAGCGCGAAGAACCGGCGCTCGTCCACGGTGACGGCCGGCTCCTCACGGCGCACCACGGACACCAGCACCGACTCCACGTTGGGCGGCGGGAGGAACACCGTGGCCGGCACCCTGCCAACCACGGCCGCCTCCGCCCGGTAGGCGACCTTCACGGACACGGCGCCGTAGGCCGGGTGGCCGGCGCCGGCGGCCAGGCGCTCCCCCGCCTCGCGCTGCACCATCACCAGCATCCGCCCGATCATCGGCGCCTTCTCGAGCAGGTCGAGGACCAGGGGCGTGGCCACGTTGTACGGAAGGTTGGCCACGAGCACCCACGGTCCCTCGCCGCCGAGCACGGCGGCCCAGTCCAGCCGCAGGGCGTCGCCATGGACCACCGTCACGCCGGCCGGCTCGACCACCGACCGCAGGACGGGCAGGAGGTGGCGGTCGAGCTCGACGGCGAGGACCTCGGCGCCCGTCTCGGCCAGGGCGAGGGTGAGCGACCCGACGCCGGCGCCGATCTCGAGCACCCGTGTCCCCGGGCCCACCTCGGCCAGCCGGGCGATGCGGCGCACCGTGTTCGGGTCGACCACGAAGTGCTGGCCGAGGGCCCGGCTCGGGCGCAGGCCGTTGGCGGCCAGCAGGTCGAGCACGGCGGTGCGGGTGAGGGTCACGTCACGGCGTGCAGCCGGGCGCCGGCCCCGGCGACCGGGTCACCACTCGATGATGGCGTCGATCACTCCCTCGTTCGACCCGGCGATGCGCTCGAAGTCCTCCTCGGCCAGGTCGATGATGCGGCCGTCAACGTAGGGGCCCCGGTCGGCCACCCGGCACAGGGCGGCCCGGCCGGTGGCGACGGCGGTCACCCGCACGGTGGTGCCCTTGGGGAGCGTGCGGTGGGCGCAGGTGCCCGGGGCGGCCGCCCGGTACCACGACGCCCTGCCCCCCTCGCCGTTGCGGAACTGCTTGGGCGCCGTGGTGGTGGTCGTCTTGGCCGGCGCCTTGGTGGTCGTCGTGGTGGCCTTCGGCGTGGCCGTGGTGGTCGTGGTGGCCTTCGCCGTCTTGGTCGTGGTGGTCGTCGTGGCCCGCCGAGGCGGCGCGGCGGGGGCGTGGGTGTGGGTCGTCGTCGTGGCCTTGGACTTGGCCGTCGGGGGCGTCGCCGTGCGCGGCGGTGCCGTCGTGGTGGTGACGGCGAGGGAATCGACGAGGGAGTCGGCGAGGGACTCGGCGAGGGTGGTCACCGGCGTGGCCTGGGCGGCGGCGGGGGCCGCCGCCCGAGCGTTGCGACTGGCCCGCGGCGCCGGCCGGCGGAGGTCGCCGGGAGCGGGCCCGACCCGGCCCGCCTTCACGGTGCTCGTCGACTGGTCTCGGTTGATGCGCGAGGAAAGAACAGGTGCGGACAGCAGCCCAGTACAGAGCAGCAGCGGAACCACAACCCGTCTCCCCCGAGCAGATGGATCGCTCAGGGCCTTCTCCCTTGTGGTGCTCCTGGGCCCGAACCCTAGGGGTCTGGAACAGTTACCGCAACCTGAACACCCGCTCGGCGGCCGCCCACGAGGACTCCTCGACCACGCCCACGTCCACGCCCTTGACGGCGGCGACGGCGGCGCCCACCACGGGCACGAGGGCCGGTTCGTTGGTGCGCCCCCGGTGTGGCACCGGCGCGAGGAACGGGGCGTCGGTCTCCACCAGCAGGCGGTCGAGGGGGCACAGGGCGGCCGCCGCCCGGACGTCGCCGGCGTTCTTGAAGGTGACGATGCCGCTGAACGACAGGTGGGCGCCGAGGTCGAGCGCCCGGCGGGCCTCGTCGGCCCCGCCTGTGAAGCAGTGGAACACCGTCCGTGCCGGCACGCCCTCGGCGGTGAGCACGTCGAACGTGTCGTCCCACGCCTCGCGGGTGTGCACGACAAGGGCCAGGTCGTGGCCGGCGGCCAGCGCCACCTGGGCGGCGAAGGCCTCCCGCTGGACGGGGCGGGGCGAGTGGTCGTAGTGGTAGTCGAGCCCGCACTCGCCCACCGCCACGACCTCGGGCTCGCCGAGCAGCGGCTCGATGGTGTGGACGCCCTGGATGGCGTCGTGCGGGTGCAGCCCGACCGTCGCCCACACGCCCTCGTGGGCCCGCGCCACCTCGATGGCCAGGCGCGACTGGGCGGCGTCGGTGCCCACGTCGATCATTCGGGCGACTCCCTCCGCCCTGGCCTGCTCGATAGCCTCTGTGCCCAGCCCCTCGTAGGGGACGTGGCAGTGGCTGTCCGTCCAGCTCATCGCCTCGGGAACAGCGGAGCCCCCTTCTCCACGGCCAGCCCCCCCGGATACCCACCCCACCTGGCCGCCTCGGGGAGGCGCTGGTGCGCTGGCGTACCGGGCAGGCCGATACGGCGCCACACCTCGGCGCACGCCGCCGGCATGGCGGGGGTGGCCAGGACGGCGACGATGCGCAACGCCTCGAGGGCGTCGCCCAGCACCGCGTCGACCTCCGGTCCGGGCTCCGCCTTCCACGGCTCGTTGGCCTCGAGGTGGGCGTTGGTCTCCCGGATGAGCCGCCATGTGGCGTCGAGCGCCTCGCTGGGCGCCACGCCGGCCCAGGCTTGGGCGGCGGCGTCGAACGCCTCGGCGGCCACGGTGGCCAGCGGGCTGTCGGGGCGGGGCGCCGGCCCGGTGCCGCCGCACTTCTTGCCCACCACGGTGGCCACTCGCGACAGCAGGTTGCCGAGGTTGTTTGCCAGGTCGGCGTTGTAGCGCGCCACCATGCCCTCGTAGGAGAACTCGCCGTCGGGGCCGAAGGGCGTGTCGCGGAGGAAGTGGTAGCGGAAGGGGTCCACGCCCAGGTCGTCGACCAGGTCGGCCGGCGCGATGGCGTTGAGCCGGGTCTTCGACATCTTCTCGCCGCCCACCAGGAGGTAGCCGTGGACGCTGATGCGCGCCGGAGGGTCGAGCCCGGCGGCCAGCAGCATGGCCGGCCAGTACACGCAGTGGAAGCGCACGATGTCCTTGCCGATGAGGTGGTGGACGGCGGGCCACCACCTGCGGAACTGCTCCTCGTCCTCGCCGTAGCCGATGGCGGTGACGTAGTTGATGAGCGCGTCGTACCAGACGTAGAAGACGTGGCCCGGGTCCCACGGCACGGCGACGCCCCATTTGATGGACGTCCGGGTGATGGAGATGTCCTGGAGGCCCTGGCGGATGAGGCCGAGGGCCTCGTTGCGCTTAGCCGTCGGCGTGACGGCGTCGGGGTGGGCCTCGTACCAGTCGAGCAGCGGCTGCTGGTAGCGGCTCAGGTTGAAGAAGTAGTTGTCCTCGCGGAACAGCTCCACCGGCCGGCGGTGCACCGGGCAGTCGCCGTCGACCAGCTCGCTCTCGGCGTAGTACGCCTCGCACGACACGCAGTACGGCCCCTCGTACGAGCCGAGCTCGATGTCGCCCCGGTCGTAGATGGTCTGGAGGAACGCCTGCACGGCTCGGTGGTGACGGGCCTCGCTGGTGCGGATGAAGTCGTCGTTGGAGACGTGCAGCAACTTCCACGCCTCCCGGAAGCGCTCGCTCGTGCGGTCGGCCTGCTCCTGGGGCGCGAGGCCGTTGGCCTCGGCGCGGCGCAGCACGTTGAGCCCGTGCTCGTCGGTGCCGGTGAGGAAGAACACCTCGTCGCCGATGAGGCGGTGCCAGCGGGCGAGGGCGTCGGCGGTGACCGTGGTGTACGCATGGCCGATGTGCGGCGCGTCGTTGACGTAGTAGATCGGCGTCGTGACGTAGAACCGGCCCACGGGCCTAGGCTACGGCCACGAGGGGGGAGGGGATCAGTGGTTTCGACGGGGATGGCCCGCAGGGTGGACGACCTCGGCCGCATCGTGCTGCCCGTGGAGATGCGGCGCATGTTCGGGATCGCACCGGGCGACGAGCTCGAGATCGGCGTCGAGGGCGCCACCATCGTGTTGCGCAAGGTGGAGGCCCGATGCGTGTTCTGCGGCGCCGACCGCGACCTCGGCGTGCACCGCGACAAGCGGGTGTGCCACCCCTGTGCGCGCGCCCTGGCCGCGTGGTGAGGGTCGTCGCCGATCAGCCGTCGTCGTCGTCGGTGCCGTCGTCGGTGCCAACGCCGAGCGCCAGCTGGTAGACGCGCCGCTTGGCCACGTCGAGCTCGGCGGCCACGGCGGCGACGGCGCTCCGCCGGTCCTCACCGGCCGCCAGCCGGGCGACCAGAGAATCCTCGATGTCGGCGTCGGTGGCGCCCGCCGCCTCGGGGGCCCCGCCCAGCACCACCACGAACTCCCCGCGCGGCGGCGAGGCGCGCAGGTGCTCGACGGCCTGGTCGAGCATCCCCCGCCACACCTCCTCGTGCAGCTTGGTCAGCTCGCGGGCCAGGGCCACCGGCCGGTCGGCGCCACAGGCGGCGGCCAGGTCGTCCACCGTGCCGGCCAAGCGGTGGGGCGCCTCGTAGAGCACGACGGTGCGCCGCTCGGCGGCCAGCTCGGCCAGCCGGCGCCGGCGGGCGCCGCCCTTGCGGGCCAGGAAGCCCTCGAAGGCGAAGCGGTCGGCGGGGAGCCCGCTCACCACGAGCGCGGCGAGCGCCGCCGACGGGCCAGGGACGACGGTGACCCGATGC
>JALYMX010000387.1 GCA_030773495.1 Actinomycetota bacterium
GCGCGCAACAGCTCGGCGGGAGCCGGCAACGGGCCAGGGGCCCACGGCGCCGGACCGGGCGGCGGCGGAGGCCCGGGCTCGGTCTCGGGCTCGGTGTCGAACAGGCGCAGGAGCAGCTCGGCGCCCACGATCCCGTCGGCCACCGCGTGGTGCATCTTGGCCACCAGGGCGACGGTGCCGTCCTCCAGGCCCTCCACCAGGTGCAGCTCCCACAACGGCCGGTCGCGACGCAGCGGCCGCCCGAGGATCCCGGCCACCACGGCGGCCAGCTCGGCGCGGCCCCCCGGCGTGGGCACCGCCACCCGGTGCAGGTGGTCGTCGAGGACGAAGTGGGGGTCGTCGACCGCCACCGGGCGGCCCAGCCCGAAGGGCACCTCGACGACGCGGCGGCGCAAGGGGGCGAGGAGGTGCAGGCGGGCTTCGATCAGGCAGCGCACGGCGGCGAGCCCGAAGCCGGGGGCGGCCGACGGGTCGAGCACGGCCAGTGTGGCCACGTGCATGGGGTTGGTCGCCGTCTCGACGGCCAGGAAGACGGCCCCGACGCCGGAGAGGCGCTCCATCGGCTCGTGCTACTTCAGCAACCGCGACAGCCGCCGGTCGGCCAGCGCCCGGCCCCCGGTCTGGCACGTGGCGCAGTACTGCAGCGAACGGCTGGCGAACGCCACCTCACGGATGGTGTCGCCGCACACCGGGCACGGCTGCCCGGTGCGCCCGTGGACGCGCATCCCGGACCGCTTCTCCGCCTTCACGCCGCTGGCCGGCAGGCCGGCGCTGCGCGCCACCGCGTCGGCGAGCACCTCGACCACGGCGGCGTGGAGCCGCGCCACCTCGTCGTCGCTCAGCTTGGCTGCGCTCTTGAACGGCGACAGGCGGGCGGCGTGCAGCGCGTCGTCCGAGTAGGCGTTGCCCACGCCGGCGACCACGGACTGCGTCGTGAGGGCGGCCTTGAGCTGGCCGCCGTGGTCCCGCAGGGCACGGCCCAGGGCGGCGGCGTCGAAGCCAGGGTCGAGCGGGTCGGGCCCGAGGCGGGCCACCGCCTCGATCTCTTCGGGAGTCGGCACGACCCACGCGGCCAGGCGTTTCTCGGTGCCCGCCTCGGTGGCGTCGAACCCGGCGCCGTCGTCGAGGCCGACCCGCAGCGCCAGGGGGCCCTTCCCGGGCCGGGCCCGGGAGGCGGGGAGCGCGTCGCTCCAACGCAGCCACCCGGCCCGGGCCAGGTGGAGCACGAGCCACAGGGGCTCCACGGCCAACAGGAGGTACTTCCCCCGCCGCGAGCACCCGGCGACGGTGCGGCCGACCAGCGCCTCGAGCGGCGGGTCGAAGGTCTTGAGGGCCGAGACGGCGGCCAGCTCGGCCCGCGCCACCGAGCGCCCGGTGGCCCGCTCGTCGAGGAAGCGGGCCAGCGCCTCCACCTCGGGCAGCTCGGGCACGGCTACCCCGTGGAGCCGAAGCCGGCGGTGCCCCGCTCGCTCGGCGGCAGCTCGGCGGCGGGGACGAAGCGAACGTGCTCGACCCGCTGCACCACCAGCTGGGCGATGCGGTCGCCGCGGCGGACCCGGTAGCTGCGGGTGGGATCGGTGTTGACGAGGAGCACGCGGAGCTCGTCGCGGTAGCCGGCGTCGATGAGCCCGGGCGTGTTGAGGCAGGTGACGCCGTGATGGAGGGCGAGTCCGCTGCGGGGTTGCACGAACCCTGCGTACCCGGCGGGCAGGGCCACGGCCACGCCGGTGGCGATGAGGGCCCGTCCCCCGCTCGGCGCCAGGTCGGCGTCCTCCCGGGCCACCAGGTCGGCGCCGGCGTCGCCGATCCGGGCGTAGGCGGGCAACGGCAGGTCCTGGTCGAGGTGGACGAGGGGGACCTCCAACACGACGCCAGCCTACGATCGCCGCCGTGCTGGCCTGGATGGACCTGGAGATGACCGGTCTCGACCCCGGCACGTGCGCCATCGTCGAGGTGGCCTCGCTGGTCACCGACGACGACTTGGAGGTCGTGGCCGAGGGACCGGACCTGGTGGTGTCCTGCCCGCCCGACCAGCTCGCCGCCATGGACGACGTGGTGCGCCAGATGCACCGCTCGAGCGGGCTGCTGGCCGAGGTCGAGGCCTCGACCACGACCCTGGAGGAGGCGGGCCGGCGCACCCTCGAGTTCCTCGCCACCCACGTGCCCGAGCCGGGCACCGTGCCCCTGTGCGGCAACTCCATCGGCACCGACCGGCGCTTCCTGGCCGCCCATCTCCCCGAGCTCGACCGGTGGTTCCACTACCGGTCGGTGGACGTGTCGACGGTGAAGGAGCTGTGCCGGCGCTGGTACCCGGAGGCCCTCGACGCCGCCCCGGCCAAGAAGGGCGGCCACCGGGCCCTCGACGACATCCGGGAGAGCGTGGCCGAGTTGCGGTACTACCGCTCCACCATCTTCCGGTAGCACCCGGCCGTACGGTTCGGCAGGGCCGACGCCGACGGCGGCTCCCCCCGCAGCAAGACGGGAGCGCGAGCCCGAGGAGTAGCCGTCAGCGCATCACGGCCATGTCGGCGACCCCGCCCGGCCCGGCCTGCCCGGTGGCCCCCCCGTGGTGGGCGGCGTCGCCGAAGGTGTGCACCGCTCCGTCGCCGGCCAGCAGGTAGTACCCCCGCCCGGACACGCTCGGTCGGGCCGCCACCACGCGCGTCGCCACCCGCCGCTCGGGCAGCCCGCCGGCCCGCCGCGC
>JALYMX010000388.1 GCA_030773495.1 Actinomycetota bacterium
GGTGTGGGCGAAGCCGGTGGTGTCGCCCACCACCACGCGGATTCCGGCGCCCCTGTCCCGCCCGGACGTCAGCTCCTCCACCCGGCCGTCGTCGAGGCGGGCCGACGACGACCGCCGGTCCTCGACGAAGACCTCGGCGAAGTCGCCGCCGGTGCGAAGGGCGGCGCCGAGCACGCGCTGGAGGACCGAGGCGTCGAGGAGCACACAGCATCGTACCGCCGGGCACGACGCTGCCCGCCCGCCCGGCACGCGCCACCACGACGGCCCGGACGAAGGAGCAGGCCGACACCGTGCGCCCCATGGAGTGCCTAACCTAGAGGGCTGACCAGGGGGACGACGTGGAACCGAGGAAGTGGACGGCGACCGCGCTTCGCGTGGCGGCCACCGTGGGCATGGTCGCCTGGCTCTCCGGTCACGTCCCGCTCTCCGAGCTGCGCGTGCCCCCCCTGCGCCCGGGCACGCTGCTGTGGCTGGCCGCCGCCGGCGCCGTCGCCTTCGCCGGGATCGTGCTGTCGGCGCTTCGCTGGCAGCGGGTGCTGGCCGCCCTCGACATGCCGTCGCGCACGCCCGTCCTACTCGGGCACTACCTGGCCGGCCAGTTCGTGGGCAACTTCCTCCCCACCACCATCGGGGGTGACCTCCTGCGCGTGAGCCGCCTCACCGCCGCCACCGGCGAGGCGCCCCGCACCGTGGCGTCTGTGGTGCTCGAGCGCCTCACCGGGTGGCTGGTGCTGCCGCTGCTCACCCTGTTCGCCCTCGCCGTGAACCCCGGCCTGTCCCGGCGCGCTCCGGTGCCGGCGGACACCGCCCTGTGGCTGGCCCTGGCCACCCTGGCCGGGCTGGCGGTGATCATCTCGCTGGCCGCCAGCCCTCATCTCGGCGGGCGCCTGGGCAGCACGGAGGGGTGGCGGCGCTTCGCGGCGGCGGTCCACCTCGGGCTCGACCGGGTGCGCCGGCATCCCGTGCTCGCCTTCGAGATCCTCACCGTCGGCTTCGCCTACCAACTGGCGGTGATGCTGGCCGCCTTCCTCACCGCCAAGGCGCTGGGACTCGACGTGGGCTGGACGGCGGTCCTGGCCTTCTTCCCGGTGGTGGCCATCGTGCAGGTCCTCCCGCTCACCATCGGCGGGCTGGGCACCCGGGAGGCGGCGCTCGTGTTCTTCCTGCACCCCCTGGGCGTGGCCCAGGCCGACGCCTTCGCCCTCGGACTGCTGGTCTACCTCGTGAACCTGGGCGTCAGCCTCCTGGGGGCGCCCGCCTTCGCCTTCGGCAGCCGGGCGCGCGCCGTGGCGTGACCGAGGCGGCCCGCACCTCGACCGCCCGCCGCAGCGTCGTCGCCGGGCGCCGCCCGAGGCTGTGGTGGTGGCGGGAGGTGCTGTACGTGCTGGCCTTCTACGCCGTCTACTCCTTCATCCGCAACAAGGGGGTGGCCACCGACTCGGAGGTGGAGGCGTTCCAGAACGCCAAGGAGGTGATCCGGGCCGAGCGCCTGCTCGGGGCCTACGTCGAGGAGGGCGTCCAGGACTGGTTCCTCGACTGGGAGTCGTTCATCAGGCTGTGGAACATCTTCTACGGCACGGCCCACTTCGTGGTGACCGCCGGCGCCCTCGTGTTCCTGTTCCGCCGGGCCAGCGCCCGCTACCCGCTGTGGCGCAACACCCTCGCCTGCACGACGGCGCTGGCCCTGGTGGGCTACGCCCTCTACCCGCTCATGCCCCCCCGGCTGCTGCCCGCCGGGTACGGCTACGTCGACACCTTGAAGGAGATCGGCGGGCTGTGGTCGTTCGACTCCGGCGCGGTGGCCAAGGTGTCGAACCAGTACGCAGCCATGCCCAGCCTGCACTTCGCCTGGTCGTCGTGGTGCGCCCTGGTGCTCCTTCCCGCCCTGCGCCGGCGGTGGGCCCGGTGGCTCGCGGCGGCGTACCCCTTGCTCACCCTGTTCGCCATCGTGGTGACGGGCAACCACTACTGGCTCGACGCGGCGGGTGGCGCCGTCGTGCTCGGCGTCGGATTCCTCCTCGGCCGGGCACTGACCCGGGCGCTGGCCGCCCGCGACCTTCAGCCGGTGCCGGTGCCGCCGCCGGCGTCGCCGGGGGCCGAACC
>JALYMX010000389.1 GCA_030773495.1 Actinomycetota bacterium
GGGTCCACGTCGGCGCCGAGGGCGGCCACGGCGGCCGCCGTGCGGGCCACGTCGTCGCCGTCGGCCAGGCCGGTGATCTCCGAGGTGCCCGGGGCGAGGGCGGCCAGGAGCAGGGCCCGGTGGGAGATCGACTTGTCCCCCGGCACTCGCACCCGTCCCCGCAGCGGAGCTCCGGGCCGGACCTCGAGCGTGCTCACGGAAGCGGCTGGAGAAAGGGCCGGTACCCGCGGGCGACCAGCGCGCCCCGGAGGCGGTCGGCCTCGAGGGCGTCGACGACGAGCAGCAGCACGCCACGGTCGCCCTCGACGGAGTGGGCGATCTCGAGGTCGGCGATGTTCACCGACAGCTCGCCGGCCAGCGTGGTGACCTCGGCCAGGACGCCGGGTCGGTCCGGCACGGGCACCCGCACCTCGACCAGGCCGTCGGGGCGGGACACGGCGGCGGGAAGGTTGGTGCGGGCGGCGCGGGCCGCCTCGAGCGTGCGCAGCAGTGCGGCGCGGTCGCCAGCGGCCACGACGTGGCGCATGGCCGACAGGGCAGCCAGCAGCCGGTCCATGGCCTCGACGATGGCGGCTCGGTTCTCGGTGCAGATGTCGGGCCAGATGCCGGGGTGGCCGGCGGCGATGCGGGTCATGTCGCGGAACCCGCCGGCGGCCAGCCGCAGCAGGGCGGCGTGCTCCTCGGCGCCGTCGGCCGCCAGTCCCATCAGGGTGGCGGCGGTGAGGTGGGGCACGTGCGACACCAGCGCCACGAGCGCGTCGTGGCGCTCCGGCGTGACGGCGACGACGTCGGCGCCCAGTGCCGACACCACCGCTCGCACCCGGGTGAAGGCGGCCGGATCGGTGTCCTCGGTCGGCGTGAGCACCCACGTGGCGCCCTCGAACAGCTCGGCGTCCGCACCCTGGAGCCCCTCCTGCTCGGAGCCGGCCATCGGGTGCCCGCCCACGAAGCGGGGCGAGGCCACGTTGGCCACGATGGGCGCCTTCACGCTGCCCACGTCGGTGACGACCCCCCCGGCGGCGAGGGCCCGGCGAGCGGCGCCGGCCACCGCGGACACGGGCGTGGCGACGAAGGTGATCTCGGCGCCGGGGTCGTGGCCCACGGCGTCGAGGACGTCACGGCGGCGAGCCTCCTCGGCCCGTACCGGGTCGTGGTCGTGCCCGGTCACGTGCCACCCCCTCGCCCGCAGGGCCAGCGCGATCGACGCTCCGATGAGCCCGGTGCCGACCACCTGGGCCCTACTCGGGGATGTCATCACGCAGCACCGACGTCCCCTCGAGATACACCGGCTGCAGCTCCGAGCGCGGCCGCTCGGTGACGACGTGGAGCAGCACGCGGATGCACAGCCCCGGCTTGCCCTCGATGTCGAGCTCGCGGGCGCACAGCAGGGGCACGTCGCCCAGGCCGGCGCCGCGGGCCGCCTCGGCCGGGAACATGGAATGGATGTCGCCGGTCGCGGTGAAGATGGCGCTGACCAGGTCGTCGGCGCTCAGCCCGTTGCGCTCCAGCATGGCGGCGACGAGCGCCTGCACCCGCTCGGTCACCTGCTCCTTGGTGTCGGCGTCCAAGCGGGTGGCCCCTCGCAGGGCGCGGACCGTGGCGGGCACGGGGGGACTCTACTTAGGGCCTGGTTTGGCGTCGCCGGACGGGGGCGGCACGTCGGCGCTGCCGGCCGCCGCATCGAGGGCCCGCACCTCGGCCATGGTGAGGGCCCGCCACTCCCCCGGCGCCAGCCCCCGCTCGGCCAGCGGCCCGATGCGGGTGCGCACCAGGCGGGTGACCGGGTGGCCCACGGCCGCGCACATGCGGCGCACCTGGCGGTTGCGGCCCTCGTGGAGCACGATGCGCAGGGCGTTGTCGGCCACGAGGGCCACGCGGGCGGGCGCCGTGCGGCCGTCGTCGAGGTCCACCCCCTCGCGCAGCCGGCGCACCGCTCCCGGTGACGGCGCCCCCTCCACGGCGGCCAGGTACTCCTTCTCCACGCCGAACGAGGGGTGCGTGAGCCGGTGGGCCAGGACGCCGTCGTTGGTGAGCAGGAGCAGCCCCTCGGTGTCGGCGTCCAGGCGGCCCACGGGGAACACCCGGGGGTGGGGTGGGAGCAGGTCGACCACGGTGTGGCGACCCTGAGGGTCGGCGGCCGTGGTCACCACCCCGCGCGGCTTGTTCAGCAGGTAGTAGACGAGGTCGGGCCGCACGCCGAGGGGCACGCCGTCGACCTCGACCACGTCGGCCTCCACGTCGACGCGCTGGCCCAGCGCGGCCACCCTCCCGTTCACTCGCACCCGCCCCTCGGCGATGAGCTCCTCGCACGCCCTCCGGCTGCCGAACCCGGTGCGGGCCAGCACCTTCTGCAGCCGCTCGCCGGTCGCCCGCCCGTCTGCGGGCGCCGGGTCGCTCGACCCGGTCATTCCAGCGGGCGCAACCCCTGCTCGAGCGCCTCGACGACGTCCGCTCCGGGCACGAACTGGCCGAGGGGCGGCAGGTCGTCGAGCGAGTCGAGGCCCAGCTTCTCCAGGAACGACCGGGTGGTGCCGTACAGCACGGCCTGGCCGGGGCCTGGATCGCGCGCCACCTCGCAGACGTAGCCGCGCTGCTGCAGGGTGCGCACCACCCCGTCCACGTTGACGCCGCGGATGGCCGACAGCTGGGCGCGGGACACCGGCTGCTTGTAGGCCACGATGGCGAGGGTCTCGAGGGCGGCCGGCGACAGGCGGGCGGACTGGCCCTCGAGCACGAAGCGCTCGATGTAGGCGGCGAGGTCGGGGGCGCTCTGGAAGCGGTAGCCGCCCGCCACCCGGGCCAGCACGAAGCCATGCCCGTCGGCCTCGTAGCGCGCCGCCAACGTGGCGCACAGCTCCTCGACCCGCGCCGGGGTGACCTCGAGCAGTTGCGCCAGCAGGGCCGCCTCGACGGGCTCCGGCGCCACCATGAGCACGGCCTCGATGGCGCGCATGTCCTCGGCGGCGCTCACGGCCGGGCCGCTCGCTCCTCGGT